>WLEH01000146.1 GCA_009704345.1 Actinomycetota bacterium
ACACATTGTTTTCATGGCACCAGCCAATAATCTCGTTCGCATCAATATTCCAAGCTAAATCCAAAAGGACATCACCTGCACTTACTAATTGCGCAAGCCTTGTTGACATATTTTCTCGAGTTACCTTCTCAATGAGAAAATTAATGCCTTTCACAATTGGATCTGTGAACCGATGCTTATTGTCCTTGAAATCAAGAACTGTAATTTGATTAGGGTTAACAACTACATTTTCAATTAGTAGTGGAACGCTGCACTGAGACACGGATCCGGCACCCAATACCAAGATTCGCCCAGCAAACTTTCCGGTCAATTCACCTCCAGTTGAACTACGCCCAGCCTTTGGGCACAAGAGTGCAACAATAAGGAATAGTCATCGACTACCTGAACTGGGTTGGCCAAGACCTATTTTCGTTGGCTTAACGTCACTGTTGTGACTTGTTGATCTGGCCAAACCCGTGCAGTCAGGCTGATTAGCTCAGCCGCACAAGCAGCTGCTGTTGCCTTGCTTTTCTCGCCCAAGCCATCGAAGATAAATAAAGCGAAGGTGGTGTCAACTTCAAGCCGAGTGCGAACACATTGGCGCCAATTCCAGCGCCGGCAAGTAATTCCCAGGTCATCGCGCCAAACAACTTCACCTGGTTCTGGGTTAACTATCACTGGCTCGCCATTTGCGGTGGTATCAAATGATTCATTACCAGTTGCAAAAGTTAACCTCGGCGCTCCTTGATAGTAATTAAAGTTTTCGCCACCAATTGGTATTAGATGCTTAATTGATAGTGCGTTATACAAGTCGGTCAACAAATTAATTCGCGGTAATCCTTTATCAACACGTCTAAGCAGAGCTTCAAAACTACTACGACCATCTCTAGGTTTAACACCAAATGACGTAAATGTCTCGCGCCATAACTTAACTTCATCTAAATCGTCGAGCGACGTTTGCTTTAGCGTGGCTAGGGCTGACTGTTCAGCACCAGCTAAAAAATTCTCACTGAATTCATTTGAAGGTTGATTAACGATATCCGATATGACCAGCAACTGCGCCGTGTAACTGGGATAGCGCTCCCAAATTACTGGATCAACTTGAGCCTGTTCAAGTAAATCGGCGCCCATTACTCACCCCATCGATGTAATCACCTAGTTTGTTGTAGATAGATTACTTGATAAATGTTGAGTACAGTGTCGCAATGACCTCAATTCGAATTGGCATTGCCGCAGCAGCAATCGTGACAATCGTGGTTTATGCGCTTGGTTCAGGATATTGGGTTAGCAGTGATTCGGGTTGGTACCGCTCGCTTAATCAGCCAGCTTGGCAACCACCTGATTGGATCTTTGGGCTCATCTGGCCATATAACTTCATCATGCTTGGCATTGTTTCGGTAGTAATTGCGCGAAATGCAGCACTGCCATCGGCATTTATTTGGCTCGGTTTCTTGATTCTCAGTGTAATTGCTGCGTTGGCTTGGTCTTATTTGTTCTATGTGCCGCACTTATTGCCGCAAGCCGCAATCGCTTTAGTAGTGACCGCAGTTTTAACGATTCCAATTATGGTAATTACGTTTCAAACTCAGCTTAGCTACGGCTGGCTGCTACTGCCCTACCAATTATGGTTGATAACAGCAGCATCATTATCAATTGGATACGCACTGAAGAATTAGCGAATTGGTCTTGCACCAATATGCTGCACGCATTCGCTCCCTGCAGCAATACCTGATTTAAGTGCGGCTAAAGAATCGTGAGTTTTAAGCCAAGTTGCTAAATATCCGCCTACAAAGGCATCGCCTGCACCAGTTGCATCAACCGCAGTTACTACCGGTGCTTCAAGCTTTAGTACTTCACCCGCTGCAGACACCTGCATCGCTCCTGCCGCGCCAAGTTTGACCACCACAGTTTTCGCTATCTTAAGCAACTGCATTGCGGCCTGAGTCATATCGTCTGTTCCGGTTAGCACTTTTGCTTCATCAGCATTTGGGAACAAAATGTCAACACCGTTGATCCAACTGCGCATTTCGGCGACGCCAGCTAACTCAATCATGGAAGCGCTTGATGGATCAATACTGGTAGTTAACCCATGCGCTTTTGCTTTTGCGAGTAATTCAATTGCAGCAGTTCTAGAGGTGGGCTGAAGATAGGTGTAGCCAGATATGTGGAAATGATTTCCTGGCTGCAGCAAGTCATCGGTTAAATGATCTACTGAGAGTAATGAGTTAGCTCCTTGATCAGGAATCATGGTGCGCTCACCTGATGGATCCACAATGCAGATACAAGATCCGGTGCTTACGCTGGAACTAGAAACTAATCTGGCGTCTACCCCCAGATCAGTTAGTGCTTTTCTAGCGGCTATGCCAGCATCGTCTTCACCAATGCCGCCGACAAAGACTGTGTCAGCACCAGTTGCGGCCGCCCAAGCTGCAGAATTTGCGGCAGCACCACCGGGTTGTTGGGAAATCTTTCCGGGCGCATCAGTTGCATAATTCAATGTGGAACTAATGACTGCGGTGATATCAACCATCACATCACCAACAATCACCAACTTACTCATCGCAGTTGGCTCAGCTCAGTTGCAATCTGGGCGGCAAGTTTGGCGTTGCTTCGCACCACATCGATGTTGACTCTAAGACTCTCACCTTTAGTTTCGCGGTGAAAAAACTCTAGCAAGAATGGTGTTGCTTGCTTGCCAGTAATGCCAGCAGCTTGTGCTGCCGCCAACCCAGCAGCAAGCACATCATCATGAAGTTGCTTTGGTAGTTCTAATTCTTTTGCTACTGGATTAGCTACCACAATTGCACTTTGTGATTCTAGATTCGAATGGGTCTTAATCAAGTCAGCCACTTCAGCGGGCGAATCAAACTTCCATTCGAGTTGATAGCCAGAATCTGTTTGATAAAACCCAGGAAAGGCAGTGGTTCGGTAACCAACCACTAAGACACCAAGTGTTTCTAATCGCTCTAACGTTGCTGCTACATCCAAAATTGATTTAACACCAGCGGCAACTACGGCGATTGGCGTTGAGGCTAGCGTGCCAAGATCTGCCGACTCGTCGAAACTTTCTACAGCGCCGCGATGCACGCCGCCTAATCCACCGGTAGCAAATAGCTTAATTCCAACGCTTTGCGCAATATCAGAAGTTGAGGCAACTGTGGTTGCGGCGCTTTCTTTTTTGCTTAGGACAGCCGGAAGATCTCGTGGACCAATTTTACGAATACTTGAACCATGCGCAATTATTTCTAAATCAGTTTCAGACAAACCGACTTTAATCTCGCCATTGATAACAGCAATAGTTGCTGGCACCGCACCATACGCTGCTACATCTGCTTCAAGTTGCTTTGCTACCGCAAAGTTATCTGGATAGGGCAAGCCATGGGCAATCAGCGTAGATTCCAACGCCACAACCGAACCGCCAGTGGCTAGAGCTTCGGCTACCTCGGGGCTTAACTTTGCCTCAATCAAGTTTCCTACTTGTATCGATTTTTACGAAATTGCATAACCAGCAAAATGAAACTAGCAATTGTGACTAGTCCCAGAATCAAACCAAGATTAGAGCTGGATTGAACTTCTTCTTCATTAGAAACATAAGGTGTTGCTTCCGGCTCTTGATCAGTTTGGTCAGCACTGATAGCAACAGGTTCTTCGACCGCTTCATAAATGAATTCATAACTATCTTCAACAATATGG
>WLEH01000147.1 GCA_009704345.1 Actinomycetota bacterium
CTTCCTTTGGTGCTGCGGGGTTTCAAGATGGGTTTGGGGTTTGAGGTGTGAGGTGTGAGGTTAGTCGCGGAAGGGTTCAAGTTTATCCAGGTCGGCTCCGAGGACGACCGAGGCCTTGAGAAAACGCATCGAATCGATCTCGGCCACAACCATCGTATCGGCAACGCCCATAACACGGGCTACCTTCAGAGCCGACTGCCGATCTCCGACCCGGTCCACAACCGACGTCCTGCGGGGTCGTTCGGCCGAAGTCGTGATCTCGACAACGTCGAAACCGCGGCGGCGGAAGAAGTCAAGTGCCGCCTTGCCAGCCCCTTTGCGCCCCGAGGCATTGACGACCTCAAGCTGGATTGCGCTGCGTGGATCTGTTTCGTCGGCCAGTGGTGAGACAGGCGGGTGCAGAATGCGCCAGACGAAGGACCCAAGAAGAACCAGGGTTACCAGACCGGCAAGACCGATGACGCTCCACCCTGCGACCTTTGCCGCACCCGTCGGGAGTGACCATCCGAATAGCTTCATGCGTTACTCTTGCACACCAAAAACCCGGACCTCTCGGCACGGAAGTCTATGCCAACCCGATGGGTTAGCGGAAAGGGCGGGATTCGAACCCGCGGTACCGTTGCCGGCACACACGCTTTCCAGGCGTGCCAATTCAACCACTCTTGCACCTTTCCGAAGCCGCGAATATACGCAGACGCCCGCTCATGGCCGGATGTGGGGGCAGAGCGCAGGATTTTCGTCGTTCCGAACTCTTTCCCCAGGGGGCGAAAGATTCGTAGATTTGTCGGTTGCAGGAGTGTGTCCTTTTCGTAACAAGAACACCGCATGAATCGACGTTCCTTCGTGACAACCATGGCCACAGCAGCCGTGGCGGCAGGTGCCGCCAGCGGCCGAGCCATGGCGTCGGTTGAAAGCGGCAACCGTGTGCCCCTTGCGCGCGTTCTGCCCAAGGGATTGCGCCCCGGCTCGACGGTCGGCATCGTATGCCCTGCGAGCGCTGCCTCGACCGGTGATATCGCCGACTTTGTAGCGCTGTGCCGCGAGTGGGGCGTACGCGTAAAGCTTGGCAAGAATGTCTCGCGTCGCAACGGATATCTTTCGGCACCGGACCAGGACCGAGCATCGGAGTTCATGGAGTTTATCGAAGATCCAGAGGTCGATGCCGTGATCTGCGCCCGGGGCGGTTATGGCGTGATGCGGATTCTGCCGATGCTCGACTTCGAGGCGATCCGGCAGGCCGGCAAGATCATCATGGGCTTTTCGGATATCACGGCCCTGCTTATCGCGGCGCATCAGCTCAGCGGTGTTGTCACCTTCCATGGCCCCGTTGCCTCATCGACGTTCGACAGCTTCACGGTGCAGTCCCTGCAGGGCGTCATCCTTCCAGAGAATGCTCCGCCGCTGACCACCTTCACAAATTCACGTCTGACGGTCATCGGTGAGGGCAAAGCCCAGGGGCGGCTAACGGGCGGGAACCTTGCCCTGGTGGTGAGCACACTTGGCACAAAGTTTGAGATCGACACAGCGGACTCGATCCTGTTCCTCGAGGAAGTCAACGAAGAGCCGTTCAGGGTCGACCGCATGCTGACGCAACTCTGGCTTGCCGGAAAACTTCAGGCGGCCAAGGCTGTGGCACTGGGCAACTTCCGAGACTGCGAAGCCCGCGGAACGTCCATCTCCGGTCCGTCGTTAAGCCTCCAGCAGGTCTTCGAGCAGCGACTGGCGTCACTCGGCGTGCCTGTGGTCTATGGTCTGCCCTTCGGTCACGTCAAGAGCAAGCTCACGTTGCCATTGGGCGTGAATGCCGAGCTAGACGCGACGGCCAGAACGTTCCGCGTGCTTGAGCAGGCGGTGGTCTGAGCGACGGAAAGATTGAGGATGTGTTGACCTGTAACCGAAACTTCAGTTCGAGTCTTTAGAACAATGAGAATCTCCATGAACCAACAACAGTCCGGAGTGGGAGCAACCATGAAACAGCTTCGAACGGCTTTTCTGAGTTTGGCATTTCTGACGATCGCCAGTATGGCAGCGCTCGCTCAGTCCCTGAACGTCTATGGTGTTAATACGCTGTCGTTCCCGAAGATCACGGTGGACTACATTGCGCTGGATCCGACGGGCAACCCGATCACTGACCTTACCAAAGCTGATTTTCGGGTGACAGAAACAGCGCAGGGTGGCGCACCGATCGACCTTACGGCCTCGGTAACGCACGACTGTGATGTTCTGCAGAGCGACCCGGAGGCAAGCATCGTGATCATCCTCGACCGATCGAAGTCCATGGACGACGATGTCGATGGGCGCAAGCGATTCGAATACGCGAAGGATGCTATACGTGCCTTCGTCAACCAGGTCAAGTTTACCGGCGAAACACGCGTGTCGTTGGTGACGTTCTCAGGTACGGTCGAAACGACGGTGGAATGGGCCAGCACGGCAAAGCCGATCATCGACTCACTCGCCAAGATGAAGGTGCTGACCAACACGAACTACGTGTTGCCGTTTGAAGACCCATCAAAGAACATTTACGACCTCTTCAAGAAGCGTCCGGCCAACCTTCCGAAGTACGTCTTCTTCCTCACAGATGGCCACCCGAATCCGGGTATTGCAGACGTGTCCGTCACCAAGAGTGAGACGAAATTCGTATCCGACAACACCCAGAAGATGCTTGCGCAGGGAATCCGCTTCTACAGCGTCACTATCCTGATGCCGGATACGCACTGGACTCTCGAAGCTATGTCGAAGGGAACCGGCGGGAAGTCCATCGTGACCGATGAAAAGAAGCTCGTTGATATCATGTCGTTCCTGGCTCTCGAAACACAGGTGCGGAAGATCTGCCGCATCACGTGGGTCTCTCCGTACACCTGCACCGAGCAGGGACGCACGCGTGTGGCAGGCATTACCATGCTCCGCGGCGTAAACCCTACGGCCAATGTGACGGTCGTGACTCCTCCCAGCAGCGTTTCGGGTGTTGAGATCAGTGATCCGGTGCTGTTCTGCGGCGACCCCGCCGTCAATCAGGTGTCATTTGCCAATGTCACACTTACGGCGCGTGGTACTACCTTCGCCGCGACAGGTCAGACCATCTCCCCATCGACGTACTTCCGTGTGGTGGACTGGAACTTCCCGTTCAATCAGCCCACGTTCGCCCCTTTCAATCTTGCGCCTGGTGCGAAGCGCGTTCTTCGCGTGGAATTCAAGCAAGGGGCTTCGCAGGTCTTCCGTCAGGCCGAACTGGCCTTTACCGGCTCACCATGTCCGCCAAAGTTCACCCTCGTCGGTGGCACGGGTGTGGTGCTACTCCAGTCCCCTATCGGCGGCGAGCTCTTCTCGACGTGCGATACGGTTCTGATAAAGTGGGCCGGCGTCCTGCCAACTCAGCCGGTCAACCTGGAATACTCCGAAGATGGAGGCACCACGTGGAAGTCGATCGACCCGCAGGCAACCGGACTTGTATACAAGTGGATCGCTCCCCGCGCGGGCGTCAACTACAAGGTTCGCGTCAGCGTCAGCCCGGTACGTCAGTTTGCGTGGGCTACGGGACTGGGTGGCTTCGGTGACGAAACTGCAACCTCGGTCGCCGTTCTTCCGAGCGGGTTCAAGGTGTTTGCCACCGGTTTCTTCGAAG
>WLEH01000148.1 GCA_009704345.1 Actinomycetota bacterium
GAACTTCCCTGCGATCAACTCGGGCTGCGGTGGTGCCGCTCCCGGCGTCGGTGCGGCTTGCACCGGCGCGGTTCCTGTCTCTGACATTCAATTCCTTTCAGGCTTGGGGTGCGGCTTGCTGCTGCGCAATGCCACCAGCGGCGCGTGCCGCTTCCTGAATGACTGCCGTTGCCCCGTCCGCCTTCACTTGGTCCGCCATCGCCTTGCGAGCCTCTTGCTCCAACTGCGCTGGCGTCTTGATAAGCCCAGGCTCGGCCACCCCCAATGAACGAGCCGCGAGACTGAGAAGCACGTTCTGATCCAACTGCTTGACCGCCTGCTCGCCCATCGCACCCGCGAGCTGTGCCAACTGCATCGCACCCTCGGCGCGACGCTTCTGGTTGATCGCGGCGATACCCGTGGTCGAAACCACGTCGGCGTACTTCATCTTCTTGGCGTCCAGCAACCCGCTTCGCGTGCCCATGTCGATCGCGGCCCACAGGAGCGGCTTCTGCTGCTGGTCGTGGATGGTCGAGAACAGGTCGCCAAGCCAGCCCTGCAACTGCTCGGCGGTCTGCTTCCATGCCGTGCTGTGACGGCCAGCCTCACCCTTGGGGGCGGCGTCGGCGTCAAGGAGCATGGTCTTGGAGAGGTCGTCTTGGCACCGCATCCAGACCTGCTGAACGACTTGGAAGTCGGCAAGTTTCTCGACGCCGAGCATGGCAACGTCTTGCAGGCGACCGTTTTCGACGCGACCGCCGACGATGATCTTGCCCGATTCGATAGCCAAGTCCTCGGGCCGGAGCGTGCTGCCGGTTCCGATGACGGGGTTGAACTTGCTGGCGTGTTCCGCCCAATCCTTCATGCGACCGGCGAAGAACTCGTTGGACTCGAAATCGCCGCCGTGCAGTTCAATCAGGCCACGCCCGTAGTGGTCGTTACCCGCCCGTTTGAAGTCGGTCTGGAAGATGCGGGCCGTCTCGTGCTGGGCCTCGAACACCTGCTTGTCTTGGATTTCCTGCGTCAGCACCCACGAGTCGTTGGACTGACGCTTGTAGAGCGTGAATACGTCAACGTCCTCGCCTTCCTTGACCTCGATTTGGGCCTGAATGTCGGCGGGCAGGCGTGCGGGGTTGACGCACTCCTTGATGACGTGGTAGTCCACCTCGCCGTAGGCGTCGCGGCGGGTGCGGTACTGGTCGCGGCTGTAGACCCGCTTGGCGAAGTCCTCGTTACCGCGAAGGCCGATGCCCTCAAGCGTGCTGCCGGTGATAAGCAGTTGGGTGAGCGAAATACCCGTCTGGGCGTAGAAGCCGGGAACGACTTTCCGCTTGCTCTTGACGTGGCTGCTCTCGATCGCCGCCTGAATCTTCACGCCCTCGACGTACAGGGCGTTCACGATGACCGTGTATTCCTCGGGGCTGATCGCGTACTTGCTCTCAGGCTCCACGTCCAACTCGAACCAGCCGTCGCCGGGGAACAGGACGGAGCGGAGTTTGCCGACGCAGTTGGCGATGCCACGGGCGGCGAGTGAGTTGTTGGGGTTGCGGAGCCGGTCGCCAGCCTGATAGCCCTGCTCCGGCATCACGAACGGCATGGAAATCGACGCCGCCCAACGCGCCCGTTCCAAGACCTCCGACGCATCGCCGGTGCCTTGGTCGAACAGTTTTTGGATGCTCATGGGATGTACAAGCCGCTACCAGCCGGGGGCACGCCGGTCGTCGGGATCAAATACGAGTCGATGTTGCGGCGACGGGCGCGGCGAGCGGCGGCCTCGGCCTCGGCCTGCGTGTTGGCCTGAGACGATGCGGGGTCCGCCGTCGCCGCATAGTCGGGCACGTTGGCCTGCGGTGCGTTGACGCCGAATACGCCGTCAACGAGACTTCCAACGGCACTCATCGGGGTTTGTTGTCCTTGGCGGCGATGATCTCGATGTCCTCGATGACAGAGGAAACACCCAGGTTCATCGCCAGTTTGTGCGAGTCGCGGCAGGCGTCAAGGCTCTGCGGCGGGGCAAGGCGATCCCGGTAGTGGTTCCGTAACCACTTACACAAGTCGGCGGCTTGCTGCATGTTGAGCGGGATGGGATTCGTCGATGACGACTTCGGTTGCGCCTCGGGCACGAAGGTACTCGTATAAGAGGATGGGCGACAACAAGTTATCGGGCGTGGCGTACCCGCACAGAGCAAGGTACTCCCGACAACGCGACACGCAGTTGGAGTGACGGACCCGCCCACCTGACCAGAGGTACGCCAGTCCACGGGCAACGCTTATCGGGCGTTTGTCCAGACTGACATGCTCGGGGTTGAACGATCGCTCAACGTCAATAGACAGAACGGTCTGGATCATCGGCTGGCGGATTGCAGCCTTGAAGGGGATAAGTCGCTCCCCTTTCTCAACCGTGCGTTCGACGATGGTTTCGTGGTCGCCATAAGCGACGTGAACCAAGTGGCTTCGCGTGGCGAGCGCGGTGATCGCGTTGGCCGGGTGCCAGATGGCTCCGGACGCGAAGATTACCCACGCCTGTTGAACGGTCACTCATTACACATACGGTTTATAGGACTAACACATGGCATAAGCGGCGTTTATGACGCTGGCTGGGTCATACTCGCCGTTGATGGGCGGTGCTGGCAACTCAAGGTCGGGGTGCTGCTCGCGCCACTGGAACCACAGGTCGGTAAGCAGCGGCGTTTGGTGGATCGCCGCGAACTGCTCGCGGGCGATCAACCCGACTTCCTCGGCAGTCTCCGCGTGTGACCAGAACGAGTCATGCACGGCAAGGAATGAAATGCCCTGATTGCGGCAAGTGATCGCCGCTTTCATCATCGCGGCAGCATCGACGCCATGCACGAAGTTGGGGGCTGAACCAGACACCTGCTTGCGGGCGTTGACGGATCGCTCATTGTCCATATCCATCCAAAGATTGCCAAAGCACGTTTCAACCTGCACCGCGTTCTTTGCGTAGTACGGCTGCACGCACCGCCAGCCGATCGGCGTCCGCCACATCACGGGTCGGTTGGCCTCCGCAATCTGACCGGCGCACGTCCGCACCCAATCCATCGCCGCCGTCACGAGCGGGAACACCTCACGCACCGACTTCAACACCGCCTTCGCCAGAATCGACGCGGCCTCTTTCGCGTGTTCGCTCTCCAACCCGAGCTTCTTGAACTTGCCCATGATCTGGTCGCGTGCCCCGTACTCCGTCACGCCGTAGGGCGTCGTCATCACGGGCTGCTTGCACACTTCTTTGCCGTACTTCCTGACCGCGTGCAGGGCCATTGCCACGGCCTCGGGCGTGCCCTCTCCGTCGCCCGCCAAGTACGTCAGCACCCGCTTGGCAATCTCGGCGTACAACGCGCTCGGCTTGTCGTTCTCCACCAAGTTCACGAACGGTGCCGCCGTCGCGTCGCGCGTCATGGCAACGAAGTGCTGGAACCCGCTCGCCGTCGCGTCACGCTGGATGGGCAGGTGGACCGCGTGGTCCCGCGACTGCAACGCCTTGCACGCGGCGAGGAACTGCAACGGATTCTCGGCCTGCCGCCAGAAGTCGGTGTTGAACGGGTCGCGGGCGGACATGAACACGTCCCGCATGTTGGCCTTCACCCACTCCACCCGGTCGTCAAATGAAATCTTGTCGTGGCC
>WLEH01000149.1 GCA_009704345.1 Actinomycetota bacterium
ATGGTGGCCTTCAAGTGCAGTGAGAAAAGCACGTTCTCGCTTCGTGCGCGCTGAATCTGCTGCTCATAGTAGGCGATGAGCTTTTTTTTGCTCATATAGGTAGCATCGAGAATCTCGCCAGCTTTCAAAGCGATCTTCTCCTTCAGCACGGTCACTTTTCCATCGGTCCCAACGTGCTCCACACGCACGGCAGTGGCCTCTGCCACGGTGACAGATTTCTCATTACCGAAGAAATCGCCCTCGGTCATGCTCGCAACCTCGGTTTTCGAATGCTTCGTCCACTGCCCCATCGAATGCGGATGCTTCTTCGCATATTCCTTCACGGCCTTCGGCGCACGGCGATCGCTATTCCCCTCACGAAGCACGGGGTTCACGGCGCTACCCATGACCTTGGCGTATTTCGCCCTGACCTCTTTTTCTTCACCCGTCTGCGGATTCTCAGGGAAATCCGGCAGCTTGTAGCCCTGTGACTGCAACTCAGCGATGGCAGCTTTGAGCTGTGGCACGGACGCAGAGATGTTCGGGAGTTTGATGATGTTCGTCGTCGGCTCGAGGCAGAGTTTGCCGAGGTAGCTGAGGTCGTCTTCCTGCTGCCCGAACTGCGCCAAAATGCGCCCCGCAAGGGAGATGTCGCGCGTTTCAACCTCAATCCCCGCCGCCTTGGTGAAGGCCTTTACGATGGGCAACAAAGAATAAGTGGCGAGGAGCGGAGCTTCGTCGGTGAGGGTGTAGATGATCTTGGCGGACATGAGCGGCAGGGGAAGGCAGGAGATGGAAGAGTGAGAGGTAAAAAGGCGCCATCCGAGGTCAAGGCATGGTCAAGAGCGATGCAGCAAAAGGCCGGAAGCCAAGGCGTGGGTAAAGTCGCCGCTAACTCATGGATTGTTGGTCATGTTGAGCCGGTTTTTGCCAGCCGATACCATTTCCTACGGCGGAACACAGCTTCTTGGTCGATAGTCTTCTCGTGGACCGATCTTTGCGGAAAACAAGGGTCTAGAAAAGGCGAATGCAGAGTGGAAAGCGATACACTTGGCCATCCGCAGCCTTCACAATGCCAATGATGGTCAAGACCAAGGATGCCACGCCAACGGCTAGCAGCAGCACAATGCCAATGAGGGCTGCCACAAGCACCACCGAGATCATGGCGTAGATGAAGTATGAAATCTGGAAGTTCAGCAATTCACGCCCCTGAGTATCCAAGTAACGGCTTTGGTCCTTTTTCATGAGCCAGATGATCAACGGGCCGATGATCGGAAACCCCACGAGACACAGGAGGTGCATCACAATGCCGAGGATTTTTTCGTCTTGGGATGTTCCGAGTGGGGGAGGAAGGGAGCTGGGTTCCATGTTGTTACCATACGACGCGGCCCGGATTTTGTGCCAGTCAAAAGCCGGAGGTTTACGGCCTCCGGCTTGGCTGGAATGCAAGGTGTGCGCTGACTTTATTTCGCCGGAGTAGTGGGCTTGGTGATCATCGGAAAAGCATCGGTGCGGAAGGGCGTGGCGGGCAGACCTTCTTTGCTGTAGAGATTGCACACCGGATTGTCGCTCCAAGCGTATCGCACGGCGATGGGCTTGGTGACGCCGGGGGCGGAGACTTCGATCTTGTCGGGACCGACGAGCTTGCCGGTGGCCCAGGTCCATTTTTTATCTTCGCCACAGACAGCAAGTCCTTTCACTTCCTGCACATCGAAGGTGTAAAGACTGCTGCCGAAGGTGTCGAGTGTGACGATGGCTTTGTTGCCTTGGATTTCGACGCTCTTGTACTCAGGGCTACGGTGCGGGATTTTGATACCATAGTCTTTGGCGAGTGCCAGACGCACAAGGCGGTCGGCGACATCGCGTTTGTTACGTGGATGGATGTCGCGTCCTTCGCCGATATCGATGATCACTGCCTGGCCGCCGTTTTGGATGGCGTTTTGAGTCTTTGTCTGACTTTCACGCAGCTCTGCCCAGTCGCTGTCGCCGGGCTGGGGTTGCTCGGCTTTGAAATCGGCGAGCTGCACCCAATAGAAGGGGAAATCGCCCTGCTTCCACTCGTCGCGCCAGTGCTGGATCATGAGTGGGAAGAGGTAGCCGTATTCATAAGCGCGGGAGGCATTGCTTTCGCCCTGATACCAAATGGCACCTTTGATGCCATAGCCGATGGTTGGGAGCAAAACGCCGTTGTAGATGTTACCGGGGCGGCTGTTTCCGGAAAGCTGTTGTTGGGAGCTCTGCGGGGCACGCTCGCGGAACTCGACCTTTTTCGCTTTAGCTTCTTCAGCACGCTTTTTCCATGCTGCCAAGGCTGTCTCGTAGCGCTGCTTAGCGGCATCGCTGGTGAGATCTTTTTCTCGCGTCACCCAACCATCCATGAGGGTCTTGAAACGAGCATCCTTCTCCAGCACATCGCGGCGCACCCAGGCCTCCGCGGCGCTGCCGCCCCAAGCGTTATTGATCAGGCCCACCGGCACGTCGAGCGCCTGATGCAGTGTGCGGCCGAAGAAGAAACCGACGGCGCTAAAGCCGCCCACATTGGCGGGCGTGCACTCAGCCCATGCGCCTTTGAAGTCGTCCTGCGGCTCCTGCGTGCCGACCTGCGGCACAGAAATAAGGCGGATGTTCGGGAACTTCGCCGTGGCGATCTCCAAGTCGGCGTCATAGCTCTGCGAAACACTCCACTGCATGTTTGACTGGCCGGAGCAGATCCACACCTCGCCGACGAGGATGTTTTTGAGCTCCACCTTGTTGGTGCCCTTGATGCCCATCGTCGCGGGTTTCGCGCTGGCAGGCACGGGATCGAGTTTTACGGTCCACTTGCCCTGCGCATCGGCCTCGCCGGTCTTTGTCTGACCGTTGAAGGTCACGGTGACCTTCTTGCCGGGCGTGTCCCAGCCCCAGATCGGGTTCGTTTGCTTCTGTTGAAGCACCATGTTGTCGCCAATGATGGCGGGGAGTTTGATTTCCGCGTGCAGGGCAAGCGCGAACGCTAGGAGGGAGAGGATCGTAAGACGTTTCATGAGGTTGGAGAGAGCGCAGACAACGCCTCGCCCATCCCCGATCTCTCATCTCTGATCCCTCTTCACGCATCCCTCGGTGCCACCGGCACACGCAGCGCAGGCAGATCCACCATGATGTTCTGGCTGCGCATCAGGGTCTCACCCACGAGCAAGGCATCCGCGCCGGCCTCGGCGAGTCGTTGGGCATCGGCGACCGTCTTGATGCCGCTCTCGGCCACCAGCACGACGTCGTCTGGCACTTCCTCGGCCAGCTTTTCGGTCGTGCCGAGGTCCACGGTGAAGTGCTTCAGGTTGCGATTGTTCACGCCGATGATACGGGCGTCGGTTGCGAGGGCTCGCTCGAGCTCCGGAAGGTCGTGCACCTCGACAAGTGCATCGAGTTGGAACGTGTGTGCCACCTCCAGCAGGTGTTGCAGCGTTGGTTGGTCCAAAGCGGCTACGATCAGCAGGATGGCATCCGCGCCGGCCACCACGGCCTCAAAGATCTGCGCCTCATGGATGATGAAGTCTTTGCGGAGGCAAGGAATGTCCACTTGCTCGCGGATAAGTGACAGATACTCCAGCCGACCTTGGAAATACTTTTCATCG
>WLEH01000015.1 GCA_009704345.1 Actinomycetota bacterium
ATCAGTGGCCAGCTAAAAGCAATTAGGCCAACCACTGATGTGAGAAGAAGTAGAACTTGAGGTAGGTTTCGATTAGTGCTAGCCAGCAAGTTTGATCGCATCTACAGCTTCTTTAAGCGTAAGTAAATTCAACGGCGCAAAAGCTCGAGTTATCTGTGGAGCGAATGACACCGATTCTGGCAACACATCTCGCGCCGCGCCGCTTGCAATAATTTCGCCCCCAGACAAAATTATTACCTTCGCATTAAGTTCAGCAACTAACTCAACATCATGAGTCGCGACTAAAACCGCTGTTCCCATTAAAGTGAATTCTGAAATTACGGAGACTAATTTTGCTTTAGCTGCATAGTCCAATCCTCGAGTTGGCTCATCAAGTAGCAGCAAGGTAGGCGAATTAACCATTATTAATGCTAAAACTAAGAGCAGTCGCTGACCCTCAGAAAGATCCAGTGGATGTTGGGCTAAATCAACTCTCGGCAAAAAGTGCTGAACTAAATTGGCAGTTGTGCCAGGCGTCAGGCCGGTTATCTGATCTGTCAATTCACATTCGGCGGCGATGGATGTTTGCAATAGCAAGTCAGCTGGCTCTTGTGGTACAAATCCTATTTGAGACAGAAATTTCGTGCCAGATAACTCAGCTGGGTTTTTGTTGGCTACGGCAACTGACCCTGTACTTGGTTTTATTAAGCCAGCCATTGTTGCAAGCAGTGTGGATTTACCCGCACCATTCTTGCCCAAAATCGCAAGACTTGTTGCCGATTCAATCTCTAAACTCACATTGTTCAGGGCTCTCGTGGCACCAAAGTTAACTGATACCTGGTTAACTTTGGCAATCGAAGATCCCGTGCGCAATTGATTGGCTGGCATTACGGGCAGAAGTTGCCTGATTAGTGGATCAGCAAATTTTCTCGCTTCGCGCACCGAGAGTGGCAGCGGATTCCAATTTAATTGCTTACCTAACTGCACAATCGGGGGAGCAATTTCTGAAACTTCCATTATTTCAGCAGCTGGCCCGACTTGAATTGGTCTCGCGTTACCTGGCACATAGATCACGCGATCTGCAAATTGCAGCACTCGCTCCAATCGGTGCTCGGCTGCAACGATACAAACTCCTAGGTCATGAACTAGTCGTTGTAGCGAGGCTAGTACCTCTTCAGCAGCAGCTGGATCCAATGCGCTGGTTGGTTCATCCAGCACCAACACTTTAGGACGATTGACTAAGACTGCTGCAATTGCTACCCGCTGTAGCTGACCAGCTGAGAGTGTTTCGATTGACTGCGAGAGTAACTGAGTTAGTCCCAATAATTCAGCCGTTTCGTCAATCCGTTGCCGCATAATTTTTGGCGCAACACCAACGCATTCCATGGAATACGCCAACTCATCTTCCACCATGCTGGTAACAAATGAATTCCTCGGATCCTGCACTACAACTCCAATAACTTCAGCAAAATCCCGGGGCGAATGTTGCTTGGTGCTCATGCCAAAGACTTCAACATCACCTGCTAACAGACCGCCAGTCAAATAAGGAGAGTTGCCATTGATTAGACTCAACAAGGTTGATTTGCCAGAGCCTGTTCTGCCTACAACTAAAGAAAATTCACTATTTGGAATTACTGCAGAAAAGTCCTTTATGATTACAGCTGACTCGTTTTGATAAGCAAATGAAACATTACTAAATTTAATCATTTTTAAACCCCACTGGAACCGCAGGAGTTAGCCAGATTGGTAGCGCGACCAGAATGACGATAACCAATTGAGCCAGATTATTACTTGAATACAAAACTGCGCCTATCGCAATTATCATTGAGGTGAAAAAGATTGCATATTCTGGAAACCCAATTTCAAGTTTTCGATAACTTGTTCGCAACTTTGCCTTGCCGCTTAGGATAACAGCAACGGCGATGAATCCTAAGGCGACAATTAATACTAACGAATTTGATAGCTGAGTTGGATTGCGCAACAAACTTAGCAGCGAAATAATCAAAAGAAGCATGCCGCCAGATAACCCAACTGCAATCAATACTGAATTTGATGATTTTGTTTTAGTTGTTCCGAATCCTTTTGACTCCATCGCATTTGCTAACGTCACTGCCCGAGCTAACGAGCTGTCAATTAGCGGCAGAAGTAATTTGAGGTTTGAGATCGGACCTTGAGCTGGGTTGCCACGCAATGCTGCTGCAGTTTTAATCCGCTTAGCATCTGCACTTAACGCAGGCAGAAACCCCAGTGCAATAACTGTTACTAACCCTGCCTCGTAAAGAGCGCTTGGTAATGATTTCAATAAGAGATTTGGCGGAACTAAAGCCGCTGGGGCAGCGGCTGCAACAACAATGGTTGCTAATTTAAAGCCATTAACGAATGCTGTGAGCAAGCCGTTTGCCCCAATTACTCCACCAAGTTCAATTCCGCCAAGCCAATTTGGAAGAGAAAACTCGGGTAAAGTTAATAAAACCGGCCCACCAAAATGAACACCAAAAATTATTTCAATGGTGAGTCTAAACAAAATGATAAAGATAGCCAATCTAAAAAATAGACCAATTGAATTTGCCCATGAGCCATTCGATCGCTTGACTGTCAAAACTGCAAAAACAGTTGCCAACAAACCCGCATGAAACCAAAAATTTGCAATGACCATTGCTGCAGTTGCTGCTGTTAACCCCCACGTCCACCAAGCCAATGGATGTACCCAGCGAGGGGCATTTTGACTTGGTGGACGCAAGGATTGGATCATCGCTATTTCTTTGCTTTGCTGATAACTAAAACCACGCCAAGTACTACTGCCAGGACTACGGCGGCATAAATTAGAGTGTTTCCACCCTCCTGGACACCTTCTGCAGCTGTAACAGTTGCTTCTGCGGTATCTTCAATCGGGAGTGTTTCGGTCTCGCTAGTTTCAGTTACTTCGGCGCCACATTCAGTTGCCGGAAAACCGTCAAGTCCACAAACAAACCCACCCTCACCGCGAACGTCTGCCACCATTGCTAGTGCATCTGCACTAGATCCACCTGATGGCATGCTTATGCACTCCACTCGATTTGCTGGTGGCGTCTCGCCAGTTGGCGCTTGAGCCGCATCACCAAAATCAATTACCACTGCAACACGGGTGATGCCCTCAACAGCTTCGGTGTCTGGGCAAAGTTCGGCAAAATTAGGAACCGTTCTTGGTTCTGGCGTTTCAGTATCAGTACCAATACCGAATCGCCAGCCATCAACTGTGCCATCAGTTGGAATGTTTTCGGCAGCACCAACCATTGACATACTCCAACTGCCATTATCACTGGTGAAAAATCCCCAATATCGGTAAGAAGCAGCTGAAGCTGGTGACGCAATTGTTAACAATAAGGCAGCGGCAAATGCCACCTGTAGATATCTCTTAAGCACTGATGCTCCGTTTCGTTACGGTCGCAAGCAGTAACGGGGTCTTGCTGGCATAAAAAAGCCCTCACAAAAAATGCGAGGGCAAAGACCAGGAATTGGACTCCGCCCGCTGTCCACGACGGGTGTTGGTTGTCACGCACTTGCTAGGCACTCCGACTTGTCGCTTGGCTACCAGTGGTAGGCGACCTACGGTTGCGGGACAGTGCCGGATTCCGACCGGCTTTCCCTAGACGCTCAAGTGCTTATTCAGTTATGGCACGAACTGTATCTGCTTTGGGCGCTAGATTTCCACTCCGTAATGGTGTTTTGACGCTAAATAAAGCAGGTTAAGTAAAAATGAAGCAGCGAGTAGCAGGTTTAGGCAAACGCTATTACCGATTGTTCAGTTCCGCAATCGTTTCCAATCTAGGTGATGGCATCACCATGGTTGCTTATCCATGGTTAGCCTCCGCTGTTACCAGATCCCCAATTTTAATTGCGCTCATCGCAGTTGTGACCCGATTGCCGTGGCTTTTATTTTCACTGCCAGCTGGAGTAATTACTGATCGATTAGATCGTAAAAAGCTCATCGTCAGCATGGATGTGCTGCGTGGCATTTTTACTCTTGGCGTTGGAGTTTTGGTTCTAGCGCAACAAGATCAACTTCCTGCGCTTGATGAATTGGCGACGACCGCTATCGAGACAAACTATGTTCTCTACGGCGTTTTACTTATTGCAACATTTGCAACCGGGTGTGCTGAAGTACTTCGTGACAACTCGGCACAAACTGTGTTGCCATCAATAGTTGAAAAGTCGCAGTTAGAGAAAGCAAACGGTCGACTCTGGTCGGCTGAATCAGTAGTAAACACGTTTATTGGTCCACCGCTTGGGAGTTTCATTATTGGTATAGCGATCTTTTTGCCATTTTTTGTAAATGCTGGAACGTTTTTTGTAGCAGCTGCTCTAATTGCAACACTATCTGGAAGTTTTGCTGCGAAAGCAAATCCCCTCTCATCTAATCAGCAGAAGAATTGGCGGATTGAGCTTAAAGAAGGACTAAGTTGGCTTTGGCGTCATCAACTCCTTCGCCCGCTCGCAATCATTCTGGGGCTCATCAATGGCTTAGCAGCCATGTCAGCTGCTGCTTACATTCTTTTTGCGCAAGAGATTTTAAAAACATCAGTTCTGGAGTTCGCCATCTTGGGCACTGGCGGTGCATTTGGTGGCATTTTGGGGGGCGTGGTTGCGCATAAAATTTCTGCAAAACTTGGCACAGGTCCTTCTTTGGGCTCCACCATGCTGGTTGGCGGAGTTTTAATGGTGGCAACTGGATTGGTTTCAGAGTGGATTTTGGTTTGGATCTTTACTTTCATTACTACTTTGCTAGCCGTGCTCTGGAATGTGATTACAGTTTCACTTAGACAGCAGATAATCCCTGATCATTTACTGGGCCGAGTGAATAGCGCCTATCGATTCTTTGGCTGGGGCATGATGCCGATCGGTTCAATAGTTGGTGGAACAGTAATTGCAATTGCGGAATTGTTTATTAGTAGAGAGTGGGCACTGCGCTCGCCATTCTTAATTGGTGGCCTACTAAGCCTAATCCTGTTTGGATTCGCTCGGCGAATTCTAACTACCGAGCGAATCGAAGCAGCAAAAGCAATTAATTAAGCGCGAGGATTTGGGGAGATGGTTTGCTTGACATCTCGTTCCACTACTGCATGTACAACATCGTCAATCTTTTTCATGACATCTGCTTCTAGCACGATGTCAGCAGCTTTGATGTTATCAATGATTTGCTCTGGCCGGCTCGCACCGACTATGGCTGAGGCAACATTTGGATTTTGCAACACCCATGCGATAGCTAACTGACCCATAGTTATTCCTAGGTCTGCCGCGATTGGTTTGAGATTTTGCACCGCAGTCAAAACATCATCGCGCATCCAGCGTTCAATCATTCTGGCGCCACTTGGATCAGTTGCACGTGAACCCGCAGGTGCATCTTGGCCAGGCAGATATTTTCCAGTTAGCACACCTTGTGCCATTGGCGACCACACAATTTGCGAGATGCCATTTTTTTCTGAGGTTGGGATTACCTCACCCTCAATAACTCGCCACAGCATTGAGTACTGAGGTTGGTTTGACACAATCTTGTCAAAATTCATCTGCTTGGCGATATCAACAGCCGCTTGAATCTGCGCGGCCGTCCACTCCGAAACACCAATATAAAGTGCTTTACCAGAGCGAACAATGTCTTCAAAAGCACGCATAGTTTCTTCAAGCGGAGTTTCATAATCAAAACGATGGGCCTGATAAAGATCGACATAATCAACTTTGAGTCGCTTTAGTGAACCATTAATAGCTTCCATAACATGCTTACGGGAAAGCCCGCGATCATTAACGCCCTCGCCAATTGGCCAATAAACTTTGGTGAATAACTCAATACCTTCTCGACGAAAACCCTTAATCGCTTCAGCCAAAACAACTTCAGCTTTGGTGCCAGCGTATACATCTGCGGTGTCAAAGGTGGTAATGCCATTTTCGTAGGCAGCATGAACGGTCTTAATGGCCTGATCGGCTTCTACCTGACTGCCATGGGTTAACCAATTGCCGTATGAAATTGCGGAAACTTTAAATCCGGTATTTCCTAATTTTCGATAATGCATTTAGTTACCACCTTTTTTCTCGATTGGCTTGCCGCCAATTCTTACTTTTGGTGCTGGCAATCGCATTCGTCTCATCTGCAGTGATCGACTTACGGCATACCAACTAACTTTTCTTGTTTCCGGAGTTTTACCAAACTTAGCTGCTACGCGGCGGCGTACTCGAATAATCATTGCAATTAAATCAGTCGCTAAAAACACCATCATGAACAGCCAAATCAAATAAACCAGCTGTTGCACTGCTAACACTGGAACAAGTGATGCTGCTAAAACCAAAATTGCAAACGGTAAAAATATTTCGCCTGCACTCCAGCGACTATCAACCGTGTCGCGGACAAACGAGCGAACTGGCCCTTGATCGCGTGGCGGGAAATATCGCTCGTCATTGTTCTTCAGGCCCTGCCGCATTTTCACTGCCGCTTCGCGCTGCTGCGTTCGCATCAACTTTCGGGCAGCTTTACGGTCAACTGATGCCTTGAGACGCTCTTTGCGCGCGGCTTGGGATTCCTTGCGCTTTGGGGTTGGTCTACCTTTGCCTAATGATTCGGTCACGGCAGCAGTCTATTCGGAGTTGGCGATGCGCGTCTTAGTCGTCCCGGATTCCTTCACTGGCACCTTGAGTGCCCCGCAGGCTGCAATCGCAATTCAGACCGGTTGGCAGCTAGGTGCGCCCAATGATGAAGTTACCGCGCTTGCTATTTCAGATGGCGGACCGGGATTTATTTCGGCGCTGCTAACTTCAGCAAAGTATCAATCTCATGCGGTTACGGTTTCTGATCTGCTCAACCGAGAAGTCAAAATTACGTTAGCGTCGTCTCAGTTGGATAAGCCCACATTTTTTATTGAGTCAGCTCAAATAGTTGGTAGCCATTTAGTTGCAACCGAATCGCCAAGACGTCCAGCTGAATACACAAGCTACGGAATTGGTGAAGCAATTAAGTTTGCACTTTCCGCTGGGGCTGAGCGAATCGTGATTGGACTAGGTGGCACTGCTTCAATTGATGGCGGTGCTGGTTTACTCGCAGCGCTTGGGGCGCAACCAGCAGAGTTGCTTAATCGAGGTGGCGGTGCACTTGCTGGGCTTAATTACTTACAACTCGATGCGCTAACGCCTGACATCGAGAATGTTGAATTAATCGTTGCAGCCGATGTTGATGTTCCGCTGCTGGGTAGCAGGGGGGCAGCATTTGGGTTTGGTACGCAAAAAGGTGCAAGTCCAGAGCTGCAAATAGAACTGGAAGCGGCA
The DNA here is from genome assembly GCA_009704345.1 of Actinomycetota bacterium. Taxonomy (GTDB): domain Bacteria; phylum Actinomycetota; class Actinomycetes; order S36-B12; family UBA5976; genus AcAMD-5. The sequence goes on from WLEH01000015.1 coordinate 7,267, forward strand.
CTAACTAATTTCAGCAATTTAATCCCAACTCGTCCTGATGGAAAGAATGCGGCCGTGATGAAGGGTGCTGGTGCTGCTGGCGGAATTGGCTACGCGATTTTGGCCCTGGGCGGATCCAAAGTCGCCGGTTTTGATTTTGCCGCAGCTGCACTTGAGTTACCTACTGCGATACAAAACGCAGATTTAGTGGTTACTGGTGAGGGAAAGTTTGATTGGCAAAGCATGCAAGGCAAGGCGATTTCTCAGTTAGCTCAGTTGTGCTTGGCTGCTGGCAAGCCGTTGCTGGTGCTCGCCGGACAAGTGGACGTAGGTAGGCGAGAGTGGTCAGCCATTGGCATTGTTGGGACATATGGCTGCAGTGATGATGGGGAAATCCCGAGGAATCCCGCAGCAGCCCTGTCAGACCTGGCGGTTCGGGTATCCAGAACATTTTCACCAACTTCGTGGCAGAATTAGCACCTCAACTCAAGGAGTAACCATGACCGTAGAAGCAAACACCACATCAGTACAACTGACTGACGCCGCGGCGATCAAGGTGAAGTCGCTGCTTGAGCAAGAAGGTCGCGATGATTTGAGTCTTCGAGTTGCGGTTCAGCCAGGCGGCTGCAGCGGATTGCGTTATCAACTTTATTTTGATGATCGAAATATGGATGGAGATCAGACGCAAGAATTTGGCAGCGTCAAGGTAGTAGTAGACAAAATGAGTGTGCCTTACTTATCCGGAGCGGTTGTTGATTTTGTAGATACCATCGAGAAGCAGGGATTCACGATCGACAATCCAAACGCTGGTGGATCTTGCGCCTGCGGCGATTCTTTCCACTAACCTCTTTACGTTAGATACATTTACCTAATGCGAATAATTGTTTCTGGGTCGATCGCGACTGATCATTTAATGCGATTTCCCGGGAAGTTTACAGATTCTCTTGTTGCTGACCAACTAAATCATGTGTCACTTTCTTTTTTGGTGGACGATTTAGTTGTGCATCGCGGCGGTGCGGGAGCCAATATTTCGTTTGGCTTGGGTTGTTTAGGGCTTAAGCCGATTTTAGTTGGTGCGGTTGGTGTTGATTTCGTGGATTATCGATTTTGGTTAGAACGTCACGGCGTGGATTGTGAAAGCATTTATGTAAGTGAAGTTGCACAAACAGCGCGATTTGTTTGCACCACGGATGACGCGCAAAATCAGATTGCGTCTTTTTATGCCGGTGCAATGAGCGAGTCTCGCAATATTGAATTAAGTCCAGTAGTTAACCGCATTGCAGATGCGCCACTGATTTTGATTGGGCCAGATGACCCAGAAGCGATGATTAGGCACACTGACGAGTGCCGGCAACTTGGTTATAGCTTTGCTGCTGATCCAAGTCAGCAGTTAGCGCGGATGGCGGGCGATCAAATCCGATTGTTGATCGATGGTGCCACTTACTTGTTTACCAATGAATACGAAGCAGCTTTGATCGAGCAGAAAACAGGCTGGAGCAGTTCGGAGATCTTGCAGCGAGTGCAATATCGAATTACGACGCTGGGAGCAAAAGGTGCTCGAGTTGAATCTGCCAGCGGTGAGCGAATTGAGGTCGGTTGCCCTAAAGAGCGCCAGATTGCTGACCCAACTGGCGTTGGCGATGGCTTTCGAGCTGGCTTTCTCGCTGGGGTAGCAAAGGGCCTTTCGCATGAGCGGGCTGCCCAGATTGGTGCGACTTTGGCCACATTAGTTATTGAGAATGTGGGCCCGCAGGAGTACCGCTTTGAGGAAAATGACTTTATTTCACGAATTTTGGCTACTTATGGTGAATCGGCCGCCGAGGAGATTTCCGCCGTCTTATGAGGAGACTGCGCTAGCCTTAGCCCGATCCCAACCTTGCTAGGAGGAATGTCCCTGTGGCCGGCCAGCGTTTAACTTTGAGGCGCATTGCAATTCTTGTTGTGTTGTTACCAATTCTCGCCTCATGCGGAATGGTTGCCGACAATGAATTCACTCGTGTTGGTTTTCCAGAACCCGCTACGCAAGAAGGCCCAGGCATTATTGAGTTATGGCAGGGATTCTGGATTGTTGCAATTGCGGTTGGCTTATTGGTAATTGGACTTTTGGTGTTTGCCTCAATCAAGTTCCGCCGCAAATCCGAAGATGAAGTTCCACCACAGGTGCGCTACAACATTCCACTTGAAATTTTGTATACCGTAGTTCCGCTCATTATTGTTTTGGCACTTTTTGGATTCACAGCAAAAGAGCAGAACAAACTAACTGCGCTAACTGATGAATACACCCATGTGGTTAATGTTGTTGGATTCCGATGGTCTTGGTCATTTAATTACATTGATAGTAATGTTTATGAAACCGGTACGCCAGGAGTTGTGCCAACGCTTTATTTGCCAGTAGATGAGAAAGTCAGATTCGAATTAACTTCGCCAGATGTGTTGCATTCCTTCTGGATTCCATCTTTCTTGTTCAAGATGGATATCGTGCCTGGTGCTATCAACAGATTTGAATTAACACCAGACAAAGTGGGAACTTACGTTGGCAAGTGTGCTGAGCTGTGCGGGCAAGATCATGCACGCATGCTGTTTAATGTAAAAGTTGTTGAGCGACCAGAATACGATCAATACATCGCATCGTTACGAGCCAAAGGTCAAACCGGCATGATTCCACCGGGAATCTTGCCTAGAGGCGAAACCATTACCAATGCAGGAGCGAACTAATGACCACATTAGATGATCGTCCAGTAACCGAGCCAGTTACGAGAAAACCTCGTCGCTACAGCAAAGGTCAAGCATTTGTTAATTGGGTGACTAGCACTGATCACAAAACTATTGGTTACCTATATCTAATAACCTCATTTGTTTTCTTTGGTTTAGCTGGACTTATGGCTCTTGGCATTCGTGCTGAATTGGCCCAACCTGGTTTGCAGTTTGTTTCAAACGAACAGTACAACCAGTTATTCACGATGCACGGCACAATTATGTTGTTCTTGTTCGCTACTCCACTATTCGTTGGTTTTGGAAATGTAATCATGCCGCTACAAATTGGCGCGCCAGATGTGGCTTTCCCAAGATTGAACATGCTTGGCTTCTGGCTTTTCCTATTCGGTGGAATCATCGTAGTTATGGGCTTTTTCACTCCAGGTGGTGCTGCGGCATTTGGTTGGTTTGCTTACGCCCCGCTTTCAACGGCAACCTTTAGTCCTGGGGTTGGTGGTGATTTGTGGCTGATGGGATTAACCCTTAGTGGGCTTTCGACAATTTTGGGCGCGGTTAACTTCATCACTACGCTCTTAACTATGCGCGCACCTGGCATGACCATGTTCCGCACCTCAATCTTTACCTGGACTGTATTTATCACCTCAGTCCTTGTACTCATTGCATTCCCAATCCTTGCTGCAGCTTTGTTGGGATTGTTTTTGGATCGCAATTTTGGCAGTTTGATTTTTGACCCAGCTCATGGTGGTGCGATTTTGTGGCAGCACTTATTCTGGTTCTTTGGGCATCCTGAGGTTTACATTATTGCGCTACCATTTTTCGGTATTGCTTCTGAGATTTTGCCAGTGTTCTCTCGCAAGCCAATTTTTGGCTACAAAGGTTTGGTTTATGCCACGATGGCAATTGCGGCGCTTTCAGTTGCAGTGTGGGCCCACCATATGTACGTGACCGGTGCGGTTTCGTTGTCCTTCTTTGCGTTGACCACTATGTTAATTGCAGTGCCAACGGGCGTTAAGTTCTTCAACTGGATTGGCACTATGTGGCGTGGCTCGATTTCATTTGAAACCCCAATGCTTTGGACTCTTGGCTTTCTAACTACATTCTTATTGGGTGGCTTAACCGGAGTGATGTTGGCAGCACCAGCAATTGATTTTCATGTCTCAGATTCCTATTTCGTTGTGGCTCACTTCCACTACACCGTATTTGGCACTGTGGTATTTATGATGTTTGCTGGATTTTATTTCTGGTGGCCAAAGATGACCGGACGCATGCTAGATGAAAAACTTGGCAAACTTCACTTCTGGTTATTGTTCATTGGCTTCCACACCACGTTCTTGGTTCAGCACTGGTTAGGTGCTGAGGGTATGCCTCGACGATACAGTGATTATTTGGCAAGCGACGGCTTCACTGCGCTGAATGTGATTTCATCTGTGGGTGCGGCAATTCTTGGGCTCTCGACGTTGCCTTGGCTTTATAACGTCTATAAGACTTGGCGATTTGCACCAAAAGTAACTTCTGATGATCCATG
>WLEH01000150.1 GCA_009704345.1 Actinomycetota bacterium
CTGTTTTGCATTGGGTGGGCCTGATGTGCCGGTCAGACCGATCTTTCATCCTCATACAGTTGCTGCCGAGCAGATTGGAGAGCTTGGAGGGTCCAGATAACTGGATAGAGCCGCTCATGATACCACAGCCGGGCGAAATAGAGACCAATCGGAGCACTGGGGAAGTGGGTGCCGTGTTGCGTGGCCTGGATGAGCCAATCGAGCGAAAGGTGGATGGCGGAGCGCGAAGCACCCGATAGGCACAGGGCATGCAGCGCGACGGCGGTTTCTTCGAGACTCGGCGAGCTCAAGGAATCGCCGCCGAACGAGCCATCAGGTTTTTGGGCGCGGCCTAGAAAGTACAGGCCGGCTTGGATGAGGTCGGCAGCACTGGCGGCGAGATCGAAATGACTGCCGAGGTGGTTCAGGACCTGCGCGGTGCCATAGACAGGGTTCGTTTCGTTAGGCGTGTGTTCATTGCCAAACCAAAGAGGGAACCAAGAACCGTCGGGTGCCTGGTTTTTCTTCAGATAGGCCAGAGCACGGCGAGTGGCTGTCTCGATAGATTTTTGGAGATCGGCCGGCAGCTCGGCCTTCCAAGTCCAACACGCGAGGAGCGCGTGGGCGGTGATTTCAGGCGTGGAGCGATCAAACGGCAGCGCGCCCCAGCCGCGACAAAAGGTCGGGATGCCACCATCGCGGTTTTGCAGCTCCAGAAGCCACTGGATACCGGCTGAAGCAGAATGACGAATGTCGAATGAAGCGTTTCGAAACGTTGGGGCAGAGAGCCGATGGAGAGCAATGAGTGCGCTTGAGGTATCATCGGCATCGGGCACGCCGCCGGGGAGATCCGTCCATGCCCATCCGCCGGGCGCAGCGTTGGTGAAGGGATGCACCTCTCGGTATTGCTGGGAGAGGAGCCAATCGCTCACGACTCGGCGGACAGGAGGGTCTGCGCTCTCTTCCAAAGCCCGCACGGCAAGCGTCGTGCCCCAGGTGGCGAGGTTGGTGTCGATGGGCCATGCGCCATCTCTGCGCATGCTACGGTGGAGAAACTCTACGGCGAGAAGCAGGCAAGGATGATCGAGATCCCCTGCCCCGGCGAGGGCCATGGTGACAAAACTGGTCAATGGCGTGGCCTCCAAATAGCCGCCACTGGAAGGTTGCAGCGTTTGGAGCATCGGCCGCACGCGTCTCCATGCGAGCGCCCGCAGCCAGCGCAGCGGATTCCACCAGGCAGGAGGGGCTTTCCGAAAGCGGATGTGCCCGATGGCAATGAGTGCGGGCAGCGCATAACTCACGACCGGCAGTCCGATGGCTCCGAACCACGTTCGCGGCAGCGCGGCAAGCTCAAACGGCAGCGCGATGACGTGTTGCCATGGTTTCTCGCCGAGCGTGCCGCAGAGCGAGCAGAGCATCAAAATGGGCACGCTGAAGGTCTTGTCCTTGCCGTAGCGGGCAATGACGGCCTTTGCGATAGCTGCGGGCTCCAGCGACCCCGTGCGAGCGATGATCCAGTTCTCCGCCGCAGGCGACGAAACGCCTAGCAGATGCAACGCGCTCCAGCCAAGCAGCGTGGTAGATAGATTGCTTTTGCTGATCGTCGTGTCGCCCCAGCCGCCGTCGGCATTTTGATGCTGGCGGAGCCATGCAGCGCCTTTTTCGATGAAGTCGACATGCTTCGCGGCATCGACGAGTTTCAGCGCGACGATAGCCGTGGCAGTGGAAAGGGCGCTGGAGCTAAGCTCCCCTTCCCAATGACCTTGACCGTTCCGCAGGCTCAAAAGATGAGTCTGTGTGCGGGCGATGGCACGATCAAGTTCGGCAGGCATCGCAGCAGAAGGGGCATGAAGACCTGTTTAGGCGAGTTGAAGCTCAGGACGGGCCTCAATGGCCTTCGTCAGCCCTGGCCAGCCACCGGGACGCTGGGTCTGGAAAAGGCTCAAATACACGGCGACGTGTTTGGCCGGATGCGCAGCGAGCAAGGCGGCGACAGCCGTCTCCGCTTTGTCTTCAGCGATCTCAGCCGGGAGATCGGTGATCTCTCCTTTGCCATCGTGGGTAATGCCAACACCATCCAAGAAGGCTGTCAGCATGTCCACCTTGCCTTTGATGAGCCAGATCTGAAAGATCTGTTCGGTGACACCTTCGTTTGTGCGAAGGCGAAGCTGATCGAGGAGCCAAGCAGCCTGCTTATCCTTCGATTTCTCATAGATGAAGGTGGGGCGCAACCTGCGCTGCGGTGCCAAGGTGTTGATGATGGCTTTGTAAGCTGGGCGCTGCTCATCTTGCATGTAGCGCATGAGCTGGAGCTGCATTTCGGAACCGATGGCGGAAAGAATCTGGTTGGGGGTCATGCGGAAAAAAGGAGGGCGTGTGGTATCATGAGGCGGGATAGGAGGCAAGGTGGGGAATATCGAAGCGAAAAAAGAGCCGACCTCTTCAGGGGTCGGCTCCGTGAGGTATGCTGAAACAGCCATTTAGCTGATGATGGGCAGCTCAAAACCGGCGGCGTATTCGTCTTGGGCAAGTTGGTTGGCCTCAGCGGCGAACTCACCGATAAACTTCTCGGCAACTGGATCGAATTCGAGCCATGGGCCCGCAGTGATCTGCTGCTTCGAGAGATCGATCTTGTTGGCCTCGAGGTTGGCCATGAAGTCCGCAAGGGTTTCTTGACCGGCTTTGTCGGCCGCCAGACGTTCCTTCACCTCAGCAATGCTGATCTGTTTACCCAGACGGTAGGAGATATTGGCGAGCTGTGAGAGCGCGGCAGCATGATAACCGTGGGCGACATGCAGGTTGCTATTGACGAGCTTGCCTGCGCGAACGCTGTCGATGAAGTTTTTCATGTGATCCTTCCCCTCGTCGAAGTTTTCAAACTTCGTCAGCGTGTTGCCATCGTTGTCATAGGCCTTGGATTCAGCAACGAAGCCGCCTTCACAATGAATCACGTTGCCGATGCGAGGTGCGCCGGTCTTGCCATTGATGCGAAACACAGGCTCGTAGCCCTTGGCCCAGTTCATGTCCTTCATGGGTAGGCCGCGGTTGTCGAAGAGCATCGGGGCACCTTCCGCCCACTGGTAAAAGGCGAGCTGGTTGTTGGCTGTCTCACCATCGTCGTCGTAGCCCCAGCGCCCGCCAAAGCTCATGAGACGCTTCGGAAGCAACTCGGGATTGCCAAGACCCCAGCGGGCCACATCGAGCTGGTGTGGGCCTTGATTTCCAATGTCGCCATTGCCGTAGGCCCACTGCCAGTGCCAGTCATAGTGCATCTGCTCACGCTGAACAGGCATCACAGGCCGCGGAGCAGACCAGAGCTTGTAATCGAGATCGATCATCTGCGGCTTGCCGCCGGTATCGCGGAAGGTGCCGGCAATACGGCCATTGGCATCCGGCTGCACAGGGGCTGCCACCTTACCGATGGATTTGCGGGCCTTGAAATTGATGCCGCGGGAAAGGGTGACCTTGCCGATCTGACCGGACTTGACGTAATCCATGGCGGCCTGCCATCCGGGAGATGAACGACGCTGCATGCCATGCTGGACCACGATGCCCTTCTTTTCGAC
>WLEH01000151.1 GCA_009704345.1 Actinomycetota bacterium
ATTCGTATCCGACAACACCCAGAAGATGCTTGCGCAGGGAATCCGCTTCTACAGCGTCACTATCCTGATGCCGGATACGCACTGGACTCTCGAAGCTATGTCGAAGGGAACCGGTGGGAAGTCGATCGTAACTGATGAAAAGAAGCTCGTTGATATCATGTCGTTCCTGGCTCTCGAGACGCAGGTGCGCAAGATCTGCCGCATCACGTGGGTTTCTCCATCCACTTGCACGGAGCAGGGACGCACGCGTGTAGCCGGAATTACCATGCTTCGCGGTGTAAACCCCACGGCCAACGTGACGGTCGTGACCCCTCCCAACAGCGTATCGGGAGTTGAGATCAGTGATCCTGTGCTGTTCTGCGGCGACCCCGCAATCAATCAAGTGTCATTTGCTAATGTCACACTTACGGCACGCGGTTCCACCTTTGCCGCCACGGGTCAGACCATCTCCCCATCGACGTACTTCCGTGTGGTGGACTGGAACTTCCCGTTCAATCAGCCCACGTTCGCCCCTTTCAATCTTGCGCCCGGTGCGAAGCGCGTTGTTCGCGTGGAATTCAAGCAAGGGGCTTCGCAGGTCTTCCGTCAGGCCGAGCTGGCATTTACCGGCTCACCATGTCCGCCAAAGTTCACCCTCGTCGGTGGCACGGGTGTGGTGCTACTCCAGTCCCCTGTCGGCGGCGAGCTCTTCTCGACGTGCGATACGGTTCTGATAAAGTGGGCCGGCGTCCTGCCAACACAACCGGTCAACCTGGAATACTCCGAAGATGGAGGCACCACGTGGAAGTCGATCGACCCGCAGGCAACCGGACTTGTATACAAGTGGATCGCTCCCCGCGCGGGCGTCAACTACAAGGTTCGCGTCAGTGTCAGCCCGGTGCGTCAGTTTGCGTGGGCTACGGGACTGGGTGGCTTCGGTGACGAAACTGCAACCTCGGTCGCCGTTCTTCCGAGCGGGTTCAAGGTGTTTGCCACCGGTTTCTTCGAAGGCAACTCAAAGTTTGGTCCGGTGAACGTCACTGGTGCCGCAGGCAACATCGACGGGTATTTCGTGGAGCTCGACAGTGACGGCAAGATCATAGACCCATCAAAGGCCCTCGTTCTGTCAGGATCGGCATCCAACGAGGAGAAGGTTATCGGCTGTGTTGTCGATAACAAAGGCAACTATTACGTCGCCGGTTACTACTCAAGTCCATCGGCAACATTCGGTCCGTACTCCTTCTCGAGAGGACCACTCGATCAGCGCAACTTCTTCCTGTTCAAGTTCGACTCGACAGGTAAGCTCGACTGGCAGGCAGGCTCAAAGGGAACGGCAACACGCATCAGCTATGCGATGCTGACCGACATCGGCTTGCAGTACGACCCGGCTGGTAACGTGACGGTGATCGTTGCCGGGAAGTTTCAGCGATATGCCGAAGTTGGCATCGGTCGCACGGGTGCGACCGTTGCCTCGCCGGCATTCCCTAATGCCGCAGACCGGGACTTCTACGTCACGTACGATTCGCAAGGCTATCCGCTGGCGTTCACCACCGGTACCAAGCCAACAACGGGAGCCTATCAGCAGATGACGGCAACCGACCGGCTGAACTTCGCCTACAAGACCGACATCTTCCGCGGACCGATCACGTTCTCACCCCCGGGGATCACCCTGCCGAACAATTCGGGTCCGGGCTCGGACGATGTGTACGTCACCAAGGAAGGGTCGGCCCCGGCCTCCAATGACGTTTCCGACAACGTCTTTTCGGTGAAAGCACCGCAGCTTGAGTTCCGCCCCAACAAGGTCACGTTCTCTACCATCCAGCAAGGACAGTCCACAACGGCTACGGCGCTGCTGGCCAACATCGGCAACTTCGACGTCGCTGTAAAGAGTGTGACCGTGGCCGGCGCGAACAGCGCGGATTTCCAGTTGTCCGGCAACATCATCGGTCAGATCGTACCAGCCGGGAAGTCGATCAACATCGAGTTGATCTTCGCTCCGAAAGGTATCGGCAGCCGCACGGCACTTATTGAGGTCGCCGGTACATGTGGCTCTCCTGTTCAGCTTAGCCTGGACGGGCTCGCCACAGCCCCCTGCGATGTCGAGACCATTTCCGTTGAGTCTCTTGGCAAGGTTCCCCTTGGGCAGCTCCGTCAGCAGAAGATCACCTGCATGATCAAGAACTCCGGCAAGGTTGCGATCAGTGGGAATCTTCGCGTCACTATTCCTAGTGCCGATATCGTCGTGCGCAACACCGGTCCTTTCACCCTTGCTCCAAATGGCGGTTGTCTGGACGTCGATGTCGATATCCTCGCAACATCAGCCGGTGTGAAATTCACGACGATCAACTTCGGTCTGCCGCCGGAGATCTGTGGCGAACAGGTCTCAACGATCAAATTAGAGGTCATCGAACCGAGGGTGACCGTCGACAGTATCGATCTGGGTCGTCTGCGTGTGCTCACGCCGGGCACCGGCTCGATCAGCATCAGCAATCTCAACTCTGAAGAGGCCGAGATTTCCTCGATCACACTTTCTGATCCATCGAATCCGAACTTCGCCTTCACGGTGCCTGCTCCAAAGAAGCTTGCTGCCAGCGAGGTGCTGAGAATTCCCGTCACATACACGCCGCAGTCGCGCGGTGCACACAGTGCAGAGGTCGTAGTCGTTATCAAGGGCAAGGAGAGCCAACCTCTGACCGGTCGCGTCACCGGCAGCGGATTCCTTCCGGCGATCAAGGCAACGGGTTATGCGTTTGCTCCGTGGACGGTCTCTACGCTTTCGCCGGAGACAGGAAAGATCGTGATTCAGAACACCGATCCGACAAGCGATCTGGTGATTGGCACGATCGCCTTCGACTCACCAACAGCCGCATTTGCACTCAACGGCACTCTGCCAACGCTTCCGATCACCCTCAAGCCGAACTCAGCTCCGCTGGAAATCCCCGTGTCCTTCACACCTCAAGTGGTCGGGATCAACCGCGTCAATGTGCGCATCAGCCATGATGCCAAGACCGGTCCGGGCCCAGTGCCCCCATATGCCGACACGCTGGTAGTTGTCGAAGGACTCGGACGTGACGCGTCGACTCTCGACCCAATCAGCTTCCCCAAGACGCTTACGTGTGCGACGCGGACGGCGACATTTACGATCACCAACAACAGCACGCAGTTTGACCTTACCTGCCAAGCACCGATCGGGAATGGTGACGTCGGCTCATTCACGCTGGATCAGACGACGGGATTCGTGCTCAAGCCCGGCCAGTCAAAGGTTATCACCGTAACGTTCCAGCCAAGCGTGATCGGACGCACGGCCGCAACCTTTACGATCCCGAATGACCAGAGCCTGAAACTCACCGTCAACGTCGACGGTGAGGGCGTGACGACTCCTGTGCAATTCAGCTTCGGCACGATCGCCGAAGGTCGTGTCGGCCAGGCCGTTGCCGTGCCGATCAACGTGTCATACAACGCAGCCGAATTCACCGGGGCACGCCCGCAGAGTTTTGCTATCTCGATCACGCACGATGCTGCATCGATGCGCTTCCGTTCACTCGGTGCACAGCAGATGAACGG
>WLEH01000152.1 GCA_009704345.1 Actinomycetota bacterium
TGATAACGATTCAATACCTCAACAAGAGAAGACTCACTCGTTAAATCACAATCAGCACGACCTAAGAAAACAGTAGGTACCTTGAGATCTTTTAAACAAGCCTGTAAAGCTCTTCCTACCTGTCCATCACATCCAAATACCAAAACAGGTCGGCTATGATCTAGAAGTTCAAAGGATGAGTAAGACATTTAGGGATCAGCAATTAGCCATTAATTATTAGTCATTAGTAATGAGCATCCAGCAACAAATCATCATTGATCGGTTGCTGTATTACTATTACTGTATTGTTTTTGCACCCAATCACGGTAAGAGCCACTGAGAACTCCATCAGTCCATTCTTGATTATCTAGATACCACTGCACTGTTTTACGTATACCAGTTTCAAAAGTTTCAGCGGGTTTCCAACCTAACTCACGCTCAATCTTAGTAGCATCAATCGCATAGCGCCGATCATGCCCTGGACGGTCTTTGACATAGGTGATTTGTGATGCATAAGAAGTGCCATCAGATTTAGGACGCAAACCATCCAAAATCGAGCAAATAGTATGCACAACATCTAGATTGGGTTTTTCATTCCACCCACCAACGTTATAGGTCTCCCCCAATTTACCAGCTTCTAAGACGCGACGAATGGCTGAGCAATGGTCTTTAACGTACAACCAATCTCGTATTTGTTGGCCGTCACCATAAATCGGTAAAGGTTTACCAGCAAGCGCATTCAAAATTACCAAAGGTATCAACTTTTCTGGGAAATGATAAGGCCCATAGTTATTAGAGCAATTGGTTGTTAAAACTGGTAGACCATAAGTATGGTGCCAAGCACGTACCAAATGATCAGATGCTGCTTTAGATGCTGAATAAGGACTGTTCGGCTCATAAGTATTAGTCTCTGTAAAAGCTGGATCTGTTGCAGATAATGAACCATACACTTCATCTGTAGAGACATGTAAGAAGCGGAAATGTTGTTTTTCAACTTTCGGAAGTTCTGTCCAATATGTACGAACAGCCTCAAGCAAATTAAAAGTACTTACGACGTTAGTCTGAATAAAGTCGCCAGGACCATGAATTGAGCGATCCACATGAGATTCAGCAGCAAAGTTCACAACTGCACGAACAGAGTGCTTTTTGAGTAAAGATAGAACTAAATCGTAATCGCCAATATCACCCTGCACAAATACATTGCGAGAATCAGAAGATAAAGACTGCAGAGTGGCTAAATTGCCGGCATAGGTTAATTTATCCAAATTAACAATACCTTCAGCCGCAGGATTGGCCAACCAATCCAAAACAAAGTTACCACCAATAAAGCCTGCGCCACCTGTGACTAGAATCATAGTATTTACTGTTTATAAAGATTGTTACTATTTTCTCATGAAGTGATCATAAGTCAGATATTTATTAGGCTTGAAAATTACATGCTTATCAAGTCTAAGTCAGACCAACCAGAGGCACACAAACCACTCCTTCAAATGAAAAATAGAAGAGGGTAGACAACTGGGCTCGAACTCACTCTTCAATGCATTTAGCAACATCTGTGAATGGATGGTAGGATTGCCAATCTGCCACCTCTGTCTTGCTCGCACGGATGACTAGCTTCAGACGGCAAATAATCCTACAACAAATTGAGAAAATCAAATATAACCATCCGGGTTCATCGACTGCCAGCGCCAAACATCGCGCATCATTTGATCCAAAGAGCGCTGGGCTTTCCAGCCCAGCTCGCGTTCAGCATTTCTAGTACGCTATATCCTTGGCCGGTACCCAAATTCCACACATGATTGCCTGTTCGAGTTTGTAGGACTTCTAGGGCGCGCAAATGTCCTTCAGCTAGGTCCACTTCGTGGATGTAGTCACGCACACCGGTGCCGTCGTGTATGGGATAGTCGCCTCCCAAAACAGCCAGTTTGGGCAACTTATCCAGCGCTACCTGATCAATGTAGGGCAGCAGGTTATTGGGAATGCAGTTAGAAACTTCGCCCATATAACCGCTTTAGTGAGCACCCACAGGGTTGAAGTAACGAGGGATAGCTATACGCCAGAGGGGGTCAGGGTCAGAGGCAGCCAAGTCGTGCAGCATCTTTCCACCATGAGCTTGCTACGACCATAGGGGTTGGTGTGCTGACCCAAGGGGCATGCTTCAGAGATAGGCATTTGTGCTGGCTCACCATACACCGTGGCCGAAGAGCTAAACACCAAGTTGAAAACTTCTGCTTTAGCACACCCCTGGAGCAGCACTTGGCTTCCGTACAGATAGTTATCGAAATAAAGCAGGGGATCGGTTACGCTTTAGCTCACGGCCTTGAGGCCAGCAAAGTGAAACACCGCATCCACCGAATACTCTGTAAACAAGCGATCTAGAGCCGCCCGGTCGCGAATATCACTCATCACAAACACAGGAGATCGACCAGCCAGATTGGCTACACGGTTTAGCGATTCGGCTGGGCTATTGAACAGGTTGTCTAAAACCACCACATCGTATCCTGAATTCAGCAAGGCCAGCTTGGTGGCGAGCCAATGTAGCCGGCCCCTCCACTTACCAGAACCCTCATAGTCAATTACTCGGAAAAATAAAGCGGCTCATTACCATGGATCTCGATGAACTCATAACGAATCGTTTGCTCAAGAGCCTTTGCAAGAGAAACGGGAGGTACAAATCCGGTGCTAGTAATCGCAGCGTTGTAAACAGAATTAGCGCAAAATTTTCTTATGCGAATCGAACTTATGGCCAATCGTTTTCCAGAGACAGCCGCAACCCAATCGAATACCTTGCCTATGGCATATGCCATTGCAATCGGAAGTCTGAAGCCGATCTTCTCGGATTTACCCAAGATTCTCTTAACAGAGGCGACTAGCTGGTTCATCGTAAAATCCGGCTTGTCGATAAAATTAAAAGTATGCACACCTGGATTGAAATTTATGCTGTATTGAATAAAAGCAGCAACGTTCTCAACATAGGCCATCGACTTTCTGTTTTCACCATTGCCTATCATCACGAATTTACCTAAAGCAATTTGGCGCAGTAGATTGTAAACATTACCTCGGTTCTGCTCACCAAAAACCACTGTAGGCCGAATGATCACCAGAGCACGCTCGCTCGGAACTTCCGCTTGCCAATCTCTGAATATTTGCTCTGCCTCGTATTTTGTCCGCCCATAATCATTGAAGGGGGCAATTTTTCCAGATTCATCGGTTCCAATCGGCGCAAAACCATATACGGCAACGCTACTAGTAAAGACGATCGTTTTGACATTTCTAGCACTTGCCACTAGGCATATGTTTCTCGCACCACCAACGTTTACTTGATCATATAAACTTAATGGACGAACATCATCACGATGCTCTGCAGCGAGATTAATGATTACATCAGAATCAACAATAGTATTTCTTATACTATCGAGGAACCGAATATCAGCAATTTTCGATTTCTCTGGGTACGTATGACTATAAACTTTATCGATGATCTGAAATTGAATTGAATTATTGCAGGCAAGCCTTTTGCATAAACGAGTACCTATGAATCCACTTCCACAGATCGGAA
>WLEH01000153.1 GCA_009704345.1 Actinomycetota bacterium
AAGCGCAATAAAAGAATAAAAAATATTCAGGAACAATGGAAGATCGATGAATCGCGTCATAGTATGGTACTACCCACTATGTACGCTACACAGACTCAACCGGGTGTCAATAATAGCAATCTCGCGTCAATACAGAGATCTATGAGAGATGATCTGATGTCAATCTGATCGATGATCTGATGTCAATCTGATCGATGACTTACTCTTGATCCTCTGTAACTACTGCCACTTTCGGTGGGCGTCCCCGTTTTTTGCCGGGGGCTGTAGCGGCGGCATCTGGTTCCACAGTCTTTTCGACCGCAGCAGCCGTCGAGGCAGGTTTCGCAGACCCTTTCTTATCAACTAATCTCTCAATTGTGTTAATAATCGAGAGATTTCGTGTATCACGTTCCTTCTGGCGACTAATCTCTGATGCCAGCGCATCCACAATGAATGACAGTAGCGCATTTTCGGGCACAGTCTCTGCTGGTTCTGCGGGTGTGGTGGATTTCGCGGCGGTCTTACAGATGGTGGTAATCATTCTCTCTAGACAGTAGCACAGTTCGGTGACAGTACTCTTGCGGTATGCTCCGCCCGGGGCATTAGTTGCTCTCGTGGGTACAATAAATCCCCTTTTAACTTCTTCGGTCATATCATCGTTATCCTGGTAGTATTCCAGGAATCGAGCCTGGACTTTCTGGATACGCGATGTCATATACTTATTGACCGAGTGGGGTTTGATCGCCTCAATAGTGAGAGGATCCATAACATTGATGATCCCCCTGAAAATGTTATTCTCAGGGATATGTAACTCGCGCCCGACAGAGGCGATCTCGCCCGTAGTGTCGAAGGACTCGTCGGCTACACTCTTCATCATTTCGTCATATCTATATGACGCGATGCGAAATAGAAAGATGATCGATCTATTGATATCTTCGATCTCCTGCTTCTTCAGTTCTAAATCTGCCTCCAGAGAGGAAACTTGTGCCTCTAGAGAGGAAATTGTATCTTCATAGTCCGATTTAATTGCGGCTGCGGTTTTCTTCTCAACTGCCGCGCCGGTCTTCTTGGTTTCACTGCTAGACATTGTGGTAAATGCGTGTGGTTTTAGTTCTGGATTTATAAGATTATAAGAATCGATCAGACGATGTTCAATTTTTTATGGGCGTGACGGCATCTTACACATCATCTTCTGCCGCGTCGGTCTTGCTATCGGCCTCCGCAAATCGTCGTCGATAGTCACTCATTGAATCCGTAAAGAGAGATGAATCCGGTCTAGAACCCGCCGAGGCAGCGATATCTGCTGGAGAGGACGCCGAGGATGCTCCATCGAGACCAGACGACTTCTTCTGAGCCTTTGCCTTAAGGGACTCTTTGAGTTTCTCCTGCTTCTGGAGCTCGTAGTACTCCTCTTTCTTGAGCTCATTCTCGTGGTATTTGCCCATGAGATCGTTGAGCTCCTTCTCGGCGTACTCCTGCTTGCCGACCTCGTGTGCCTCTGGATCCCAGGGGAGCCAGTAGCCAACCTGTCCGATAAAGATGTTATGTCGCTTGTCGAGCTTCTGGAGGACCTTCGAGCGGATATCGGCCTCTTTTTGAGAGGGGTAGACACCGCGGATTTTGACACCACGGACGGTGGTCTGGAAGTCATTGGCCTCGTGGAATTTCTCTTCAAGGGTTTTCTTGTGTTGGAACATGAAGTCGGTGTAGGCGTCTTCGATGGTTTTATCGATAAATTCCGGGCGATTCTCTTTCAGGAATTTCTCCCAGTCGGACATGTTCTTCTCAAGACAAAGGAATCTGGTTTTCATCTCGGAGACGACGTCGGCGGGGTTGATTTCATCGAAAGGTTTTCCCTCTTTTTTGGCGAGGTTGATCTCGTCGATCTTATCAGTGATGGTCTTCTCGAAGGTGTCCCAATCTCGTTTTCTCTCAAGATTTGCTTCGCCGAGGAACTTCTCTATGAGCTCACTCTTAAAACGGAAGTCGAAATATTTCATAAACTCAGAGAAGAAATACTGATCCTTCTTTTTGAGGATCTTCTCGGGCGAGAGGAAAGAGATACAGACCCATTTCTGGTTCGGGATCTCCTTGTCAACATCTAAATAATCTTCAACATCATCTGGTGTATCTATACGCGATGCCATATTTGATTCCACGTTTTATTATTTTGATCAATAACATACGCGGGGGTTGACACGGTCAATAAACTTTTTCTATAACTACTATAAAATGGAATATCGCAGCTCTTTTGATGTCCGTGAACTCGTCGTTCGTCTTATGAAGTACCTCGTAGAGGGTCTCGTCGTTGCCCTCGCCGCCTTCTTTATCCCAGCTAAGAAGATGCCTCTCGATGAGCTCGCCATGATCGCACTCACCGCCGCTGCCACTTTCGCTCTCCTCGATATGTTCGCTCCATCCATCGGACACACCGCGCGACAGGGTGCTGGACTCTCCATCGGTTTCGGCCTCACTGGAGGAATCCCAGTTCGCCCGTAAATCTCTCCACACATAATCATTGCCTAATCGATAGAATATCAATATCCTATAGATTATTAGATGGAATCTGATAGATTATTAGATGGAATCTGATAGATTATTAGATGGAATCTGATAGATTATTAGATGGAATCTCTAAGGAACCACTCTAACTGTCGAGAATTTTCCCCCATCTCCCCCAATTTTTTTATAGAAGAGATGTCGATAATCGACCTTCATCCCCTCGATATCACTATAGTCTTCCGCCTGAAATCCGAAATTAGGATAGCTCCAGTACCACTTATCTCCAACCATCAATCGCTGCCAATATGTATCAAGAGTATACACATTCTTCAGATTCGTTTTCTCTAGACCAGCAATCCCTTCCTCGAAATTCTTAATCAGTGTATCATAGTAGCTCGAATTCACAATATACGCACAGGCACAAAACCCCCGGCGAGCTCTATAGATTGAAGCATAACCTCTCACCGTCGAAACCTCAAACGCATTAAAAGACAGTAGCCCGACATCCCACGGATTAGACTCCAAGAACCGCAAAAACCCATTAACTTTCACGAATGTAAGGCGATCCTTCATAAATTCGATGTCATCCTCGAAAATACAACAGTTGCGCCATCCCTTCTCTCGCGCCATCTTCAGAATAGCAAGATGCGATCTAGAACATCCCAAATACCCAGGGCTAGCCTCTATAGCGGAAAAACGCTGTAATTTATCCCGAGGTATCCCAATATCGATTAATTCCCTCTCTATTTTCGCCTTTCTATCAGGGCGTTTATCCAGATTAATATAGACGAATTGGTCTATAGAAGACCAGTTGATTGCTCCCGATTTAGACATTTGACACCGGTTAATACATATCTTTTATGTAATTGATAAAGACATTTAAGAGTTTACTTGAAGTTGGGTGGAAAATGGGTGATATCTACTATTCGCCTATATTAATGGGTGGTCTGGGCAACCGGCTATTCCAGATCGCATCTATCTATGGTCTCTCTAGAAAACACGGCTGTAAATTCGCTATTGATCCCAAATATATAGCGGCGAATGCTC
>WLEH01000154.1 GCA_009704345.1 Actinomycetota bacterium
AGAATCGAGTCTTATTAACTTCTGGCCAGCGGTTGGATTATGACCAGTTACTAATTGCTGCGGGTTCAGTTACCGCAGATTTTGGCGTTAAAGGCGTTAGTGAATTTACGCTTGGCATGAAAAGCATTGATGAGGCGCTAGTTATTCGATCAAAGGTCATGCGGGCATTAGAAAATGCCGCTCGAGAGGGCCAGCAACCAGTGTCAATTGTGATTGTCGGTGGCGGACCAACCGGAGTTGAGTTAGCCGGCGCATTAGCAGAGTTGTCTCGAGTGCTGCATAAAGATTTCCCGGAATTAGGTCCAGCGCCGCTGCGGGTTACCTTAGTTGAGGCTGCAGAATATCTACTTAGCATGTTTCCCAAATCTCTTTCTGAAATTGCCAGACGCGATCTAAAACGCCGCGGCGTTACAGTTCTTACAAATGCCCAAGTTGCTGAAGTCACAAAGCAAGACGTAGCACTAAAAGGTGGTCGCTTGCTTGATTCTGAATTAACAATTTGGACTGCTGGTGTTAAGGGCAGCCCGCTGAGCAACTTAATTACTACGCGCATGGATTTACAATCCCGAAGAGATGAGCGGGTAATAGTGGATGAGCAATTGCGGCCTGCCGCAGAAAAGTTTCCTAATGTCTTTGTAATTGGCGATATGGCAGCATATTTGACTGAAGATGAGAAGCCACTGCCAATGGTTGCACCAGTAGCTATGCAGATGGGTCGCCAGGTAGCAAAATTTATTTCTGATCCAAATGCCGCTGGCTTTAAATATCGAGACAAAGGTTCGATGGCCACAATTGGTAGATCCGATGCAGTGGTTTATGCCAACGGCTTGAAATTATCTGGCTTCATCGCCTGGCTAGCTTGGCTTGGCCTACATCTTGCTTATTTACTTGGCGGCCGTAATAAATTACAAGTAGTAATCGATTGGGCCTGGAATTACTTAACTTACGACCGAACCGCGCGCCAAATTCTGCGTTGATTAATCCTCGTCGTAATCGGGTGCTGGAATTTCTAGTAGCGGATCATTATCTGGTTCATCTATACCGCTAGCAATTGCTCGCGAGTTCATATCTTCGATTGACTTCATAAACATTCGATCAAATGACCGCGCTGCGCTATCAATGTGTTTAGTAGCACTAGTAACTGATTTTTGCGCTTTTCCTAAATGATCGGCAAAAACACTTGCTCGCTTATGCAGTTTTCTTGCTTCTTGCAGGTAAGAATCAATTTTTTGTGCAATTTGAAATTGAGTTTCTAATCTAGCAATTGTGTGAAGCATGCCCAGCAATGTAAACGGTGTGGCAATTGCAACCTTATGATTCGCTGCATATTCAACTAAGCTGGGGTCAACCCCAACTGCCTCTTGAAACGCACCCTCAATTGGAATAAACATAACGGTGAAATTTGCTGAGTTGTCTAATTCACGCCAATATTCTTTATCCGAAAGCTGCTTAATGTGCGTGCGAATCTGTTTTGCAACTTTCTCCATTGCGGTATCACGCTCTGGTCCTTGCAGTGCAACTGAATCTAAATAGGCATCTAGCGGAACTTTGCTATCCACTGCAATTTGGCCGCCTTGGGTTAACTTAATTACCATGTCTGGCCGAAGCCGCTCATCATCTGAGATCACAGTTAGTTGTTCATCAAAATCAACATAATCAACCATGCCAGCTAATTCAACTAATCGGCGTAGTTGCATCTCACCCCAGCGACCACGAACTTCAGGTCGACGCAGCGCACTGCTTAACTGTGAAGTTTTCTCATTAAGCTCTTTGCCTAAATCACGATAATTGTCTAGTTGCTGTTTTAACTCAGCGCGCTGATTATCTAAGAGCTGCAGCTTTGATTCGACTTTTTCTAAATTCTCACTTAACGGCTTCAGCAATAAATTTAATTCGGTGCGCCTAGCTTCATCTTCACCGCGCTGTCGATCGCGTTCACTCGCTGCTGCTTCAGTTAGTCTTGCCGCATGGCGATCTAGCACAGCTTGCGCAATGTTCATGACTTCAGCTTCTGATGCACCGCCACTTTGTCTGGTGCGAAGTAGCGCAACTACCAGCGCCAAAATAACCACTAAAGCCGCAAGTAGGCCAATGAGCATTAGATCCATTTGGCTATTCTCGCAGCAAGATCAGACAAAAGCGCCCTATGCCAGCGCCAACGCGGCCGCGGCAGCAAAAGCCAGATAAACGCCAAATAGTTGAATTCGAATCAAGCGCTCATGCAGCAAGAAACGGGCCAGCAGCACGGTAGTGGCCGGATAGAGCGAGCCGAGCACCGCCACAATTGCTAGCAAGCCGCGCTGACTTGCCAGTTGGAAAATGGCATTTGCGCTAGCATCCAAGAAGCCAGAGATAATGGCTAACTGCCAGGGGAAATTTGATTTAGTGAAATTGCGCAGCACCACGAACACTGCAATTGCGACAAAAATAGATGAAGTCCAGCGACCCACCGTTGCGGCCCAAATTCCAGAATCAACTGGAGCTGAACCTAGCGCTGATAAATACAGTCCAATGGCAGTGCCGCTAGCAATTGCAATAAGCACAGTGCTGAACTGAACTTTTCGATGTTCACTTTTTTCGCGCGTAACTAACGTCACCGCGAGCACCGCGAGCACGACGCCAACAATTGCTAGCGTTGATAATCGCTCGCCACGAATCACCCCAACAACTAACGGCACCGAACCAGACATCACTGCAGTTATTGGCGAGACAATTCCCATCGGGCCGCGACTAAGCGCGATATAAAGCAACGCAACGGCAATGGCACCAATTAAGCCAGCAACTATTCCCCAAGTTATTGCACCTTGCGAAAATTCACCTGGCACCACAAACACCGCAGCGAGCGAAATAATTACAGCACCTGCTGGATATGCCACAACTAAAACCTGCATCGCACCAGCACGGCGAGATGCAATTCCGCCCATGTAATCGGCCACGCCCCAAGCCATGCTGGAGATCAACGCCAAAATTGCCGCCAAGTTAGGTTCTCGTTTCTAATCAGATTTTCTTGAAAGCTTTGGTACAAAAGCGCCAACCGATTTTTGATAAGCCGCTGCTGTTGGGTGCTTTGTTAACAACAACTGATCTTCGAAGTGCGCTTTGTTTAGCAACACAATAATTAACGCTACCCAGCAGATCATGGTAAGCAAAGTTGGATTACCAAACATAATTGCTGCACCAATTGTGATTACCGCACTGTACATTGGATGGCGAATATATCTATAAATGCCAGTTTTAATCAGCGGTGCGGTTGGCCGTGGAATTGGTGATGCGGTGAGCGCAGGCCGCAGCGCAATTGCCGCAAACAACAAAATGAGAAATGCCAGCACCATCAAAACAACTGAGAGTGGATCAAACCAACTGGGCGCGCTTACCGCTGGATCAGCAGGCAGCACAACTAATGCGCCAAGTAAGCCAAACTGTGCAATCACAAACAATCGAGCCTTGGTCAACTTCGCTCCCTAAAAGTCAACTAAGACCCTATCCTCCCAAAGCAACCCAGTCTGATCGCTTGG
>WLEH01000155.1 GCA_009704345.1 Actinomycetota bacterium
AAAATCTGGCATGACTTTCATGCTGCAGCCCGGGGTTAGTGGTCAAACCTTCAATTTATATCCAAGTCCAACAAGGTAATGGAAAAATTCCAACTTTGAGATTCATTTGGATCGATTTTTCGTGCTGCACCCAATTCTATGTTTTCGTCTAGACGATCCGAGATGCCAATCATCGGTTCAATCGCAATCCAAGTAGCTGGGTGTGGGCCACTTGGCCAAGCAGTTAGATTTGAACAAATACCAACATGATTAATCTCAGGACTAAACTTGAAGCTCAAACCAGCCGACAAATCCTCATTAATGAGCATTAGATCTTCGATACCTTTAGCCTCCAGCACTACTTTGTCGGTAACTCCAAGATCGGGAATCACTTGACTCAAATCAGCTACTTCGCCATTCTGTGAGATAACTTCTGGCCAGTTTAGTTCGCCCAAATGATTAAAGTAACCATCTTCCCCATCGTCACCGAGTCGTCCGCCTAAGCCGAATTCTTTGTACATTTTTTGGCCAAGCGGAGCAATGACACGATATCTATTCGGGAGCCTGAACAACGGATGCGCAGACCACATGTACCAACAGGCAATATTTCCAGTGTTTGTGACGTCATAATTAAAGTGAATACGCTCGCCATCGAGTTGAATTTTTCGCCTGAAGGTAATTGGCATTGCAGTTAGATCTACACTGGCTACTACTGAATCAATTGCGGTGACAACTTTCCAAGGTTTAGCCCATACCTCACCATGATCGCAAAGAGTAATTTGATCATCTGGTGGATACTTAGATAAGCCTATGTTCGGAAAGCACTCATCAAAACCACTTATGTCGTATGCAGCATAACTAGCGCAGAACTCTGGTTTTTTTACTGGCCGATAAGGATCCTGCCACAACCACTGAAAGTCGTGTCTCAGAAACTCGAGCTTAGTAATCTTGCAGCCAACTTCAGGCAATAGCGTCAATCTTACTTTTTCGTTTTCCAATACTAGTTCTGAAATCGACTGGGTCATGAGTTATATCGCTTGGCTATAGAACACTAGACTTAACGTGTAAATCAGGTCTTTCAAAGAAACTTTGCTTGAATTTTAATCCCAATCCAGGTTCATCATTTGGATATAGCTTGCCATCTCTAAATTCTGGCAGCCCATCGACAATTTCTTGGTACCAACCATAATAGAAAGCTCTCACAAATTCTTGAAACTCTATGTTGGTATTAGTAAGCGAGAGATTAAATCCAGCGGTTAGTCCAATTGGGCCAGTGCAGTCGTGCGGTGAAACTAGTACACCATAAGTGTGAGCCATTTCAATTATCCGCCTTGATTCTGTTATCCCCCCAGCCCACAATGGGTCAACCATTAGATGGTCAACTACTTGCAATTCAAGAAGTTTTTGGTATTCAAACTTAGTACCAATAGTCTCTCCAAATGTCAGGTCAGCCGTTGTTTTTGCACGCAGTTGCTTCAATGCCATACTGCTTTCGATTCTTATCGCGTCTTCGTACCAATGGATACCAAATTCCTCGGTATTTCTAATAATCTCCAAAGCCGCCACGGTTGACCACAAACTATGCATTTCCAACATTATTTTGAAGTCAGGTCCAGCTGCTTCCCTGAGGTTCCTTATCACTTCCACGCCCGCGCTTAGTGCAGCTGGCTCAATAAATCTTCCACCGGTATCAACTGCTGCTTGATCAAATGGCCAAACCTTTAAAGCCCTAAACCCCATCTCGCCCAACTCTGAAATCAATCGCCCTTGATCATTTAGGAACATATGGAGATCTTCAAACCGGTCAGTTAAATTGTTACCCAGTTGGGATTTCCGATCTCGTTCCACATTGCTACTTACCTTGGCATACCCCGAACCAGCACATGTGTTGTATGTTTCGATTGATTCACGAACTGCGCCGCCTAGAGCGCGATAAAGCGGCAAGCCTAAAGCCTTACTAAAGATATCCCAAAGTGCAATATCAATAGATGAATGTGCCCTAACCGAAACACTAGAACCGCTGTACCCAATAAAGTCACTTCTAAGCTTGCTGCCAATAAGTGAAATATTGGTCGGGTCTTGTCCAAGAATTCGAGGAGCAACACTTTCATGAATGAAGGTTTCGATTGCAGCTGACCCAATGCAATTCTCACCCATACCAACAATCCCACTATCAGTATGTAGTTCTAAAAAGAGCATTAATGGAAATTCATCTAATCTGTAAGTCTTGATTTCAGAAATTTTCAAAATTCCCCCTAGGGCACAATTATCATCTCAATGAGAAATCAATGCAAGTGCCGTTTTCTTTAATGAAATCGATAACTTAAAACTTCTTGATTTGGAAGTGTAACTTAGCCTTGTCGATTTATGGTTGCGTCGCAGATGGAATCTAGAGTTGCTTTGGTGTGCGGATTTGAGATGTTCGTAGTGGCTTGTTTTGCACGCTCAGCCCAGTTAATTGCTACGTTTTTTGCTTGACTGATTGCCGGGTGAGATCTCACACTGGTCAGAATTTCTGGAAGCAATTTGGGTGTAACTTCATTTTTCAGTTGATAAATAAGTTCTTGATCCTCTTTCCTATTTGCTTGCTGAATTAGCAAAGTAGTTAAAGTTGGAACGCCTTCGAGTAAATCTGTACCTGGCGTTTTACCAGAATCCGAAGAATCGCTAGTTAAATCTATTATGTCATCTGCCAATTGAAATGCAACACCAATTGCTTCACCAAACTCGCGCATCGCGGCGATATCAGCAGCGCTAGCCCCGGCAAACTCTGCGCCAAACTGTGCTGCGGTTGCAATTAGTGAACCAGTCTTTTCTGTCAGCACCATTATGTGGTGTGCAACTGGGTCAGCATCAACTGCAGGTCCAACTGTCTCTAGTAGTTGACCCGCAACTAATCGCTCGAAAGTTTGTGCTTGTAGTCGAACTGCATCTGGTCCAAGATCCGCAACTAACTCAGATGCTCGCGCAAACAAGAAATCACCTGAGAGGATTGCGGCAGCATTGCCAAATCGGGCATTAGCTGATTCAGTGCCGCGACGAAGCGCTGCCTCATCCATGACATCATCGTGATACAGCGTCGCCAAATGAGTTAGCTCAATTACTACTGCTGCTTTAACTACTTCAATTTTTGTCGCATCACCTAGAGTTGCTGCCAAAATGGTAATTAATGGGCGAAATCGCTTACCACCAGCATTAACTAAATGCGTAGTCATCTCATTGATGAACTCGATATCAGAATGGCAGGTTTGCTGCAGTAGTTTTTCAGTTGCTGCAAGTTGCTCAGTAACTAGTTGTTCTAGTTCGATTGCAATCAGATCTGCTGGCATACCAGCTTGATTGAGATTAACCATTACCGAATGAATAACGGTGCTTGTGAAATTAAGTCAAGCAAAGGCTGCGGATAAACGCCCAGAATCAGCGTGATTAGCACCGATGCAACTAGCGCGACCACAGTGAAGCTGCTTGGGATAGCAACTGCAACTTCATCGCTGGTAGCGCTACGGAAATACATCAGCACCACAATTCGTAGATAA
>WLEH01000156.1 GCA_009704345.1 Actinomycetota bacterium
ACGCCTATGGCAAAATTCTTAGGCAAAGCTAGCGATGGCGTGTTACCAATTGGAATTGATGAAAAAACCGCAATGTTCGCAACCACAGA
Organism: Actinomycetota bacterium; assembly: GCA_009704345.1. GTDB lineage: Bacteria > Actinomycetota > Actinomycetes > S36-B12 > UBA5976 > AcAMD-5. Next base: position 90 of record WLEH01000156.1, read on the forward strand.
TTTAAATCAATGGGAAGTCTGGGGTTTTGGCAAAGTCCAGCCGCTGAACCAAAATGATAAGTTCTTTACATCTGGAAACAATCTAATGCTTAATCAAGAGTTAAATCAGCACTAGCTTGCCCCAATTACTTACCTAATAATTTTGAGAAGAAGCCAGAGCCCTTAGTTTTGGTGGCAACTGAACTGCTACTGCACTGGCATCTATCTTTCTTTGCAACCCCAGCTAGCGCTTCCTCGACGTGATTTCCGCAGCCAGACCAAGTTGGCTTATTGCAGCTGCGACAAGTATCTCTTGAACACATGTAGCATTTCCTTTTCTTTAGTTGGTTGCGAGCGGTAAGCCGGAGTTAGTCCAATCGATAGTGCCGCCATTCATGTTGTACAGCTTGCTTAATCCAGCCTCAGTCATGATCTGCGTGGCAGTACCTGATCTGTTACCACTTCGGCAATAAACCGCATAGGTCTCTGTCTTAAATGAACCTTGCACGTCAGCCACAAAGTTGCCATTGAGCGCATCGCCCCACTGCACTTTTAGAAGACTCGACTCAAATATTACCAATGCATGACCTTAGTTCATTTAGTGCTGAGACTTCAACCTTCGGTACTTTGGTTCGCACCAAATTCCATTACATGAGTCTATGCATCGCCTAACTGAATTGCAAACAAAACAACAATCTGGGTACATTGCGCTGGAGCTTATCGGGCTGCCATCGCTGCTAGCATCATGAAAAACAACGGTTTAGCTGTGGCATTAATCAATTAACCATATGAAAAAACGTTAAGCGTGATTGAACTGCCGCTAGTTGCTGGTGCAGCAGACAATGGCCAATCTGCACCAGCCGATGCTAAAGTTAAGGTAAAGGGGGAAATAATGGAATTGGTTTCACCACAACAAACATTAGATCTTGTCACATCTGGTGCCGCTTATGGCATTGATGTTCGAGAGCAAAGTGAATGGGATTCAGGTCACTTTGATAAATTTGTGTTAAATCCCCTTAGCTCCTTTGATCTAACTGCTGTTCCAACAGACAAGCCAGTTATTTTCATCTGTCGTTCTGGAAATCGATCTGGTCAAGTATGTAATGCGATTGCGCCAACTGGAGCGGATGTAATGAATATGGAAGGCGGCATGCTGGCTTGGCAAGCAGCTGGACTGCCAATGTCTGCCGCATCTGGCGCTCCGCTAATTGAATAACAGAAGAACACATTTTGACCTGCTGCTGGGTGTAACAGTTGGTAGCACAATTGGCTTGATCGGAGTAGGTGGCGCAATTATTGCCGAACCAGACTTACTTGCCGCACTTGGACTTTCTGCCAACGCTGCCACAACTAGTTCAAAAATAATTGTTAGTCCTGCCGCATTACCTGGCGCGCTAATACGCCATATTGGTTGCAATTCACTTAATTGCAACCAATCTGAGTTGAGTTAAGCCGCAACTAAATTTCGCAGTACGTACTGCAAGATGCCACCATTTCGGTAGTAATCAGCTTCTCGCGGCGTATCTATTCGAACCAGTGCGTTGAATTTAATTTCACTGCCATCAGGCTTTGCTGCAACAACACTAACTTGCTTTGGGGTGGTTCCTGAATTTAGTGCCGAGATGCCGGTAATAGTGAAGGTCTCATTACCAGTTAATCCCAATGACGCAGCTGTTTCGCCATCGGCATATTGCAGCGGCAGCACACCCATGCCAACTAAATTGGAGCGGTGGATGCGTTCATAGGATTCAGCAATCACAGCTTTGACACCAAGCAACGCGGTTCCTTTGGCAGCCCAGTCGCGCGAAGAGCCAGAACCATATTCTTTGCCAGCCAACACAACTAAAGGTAACTCCGCTTGTGCATACGCTTGCGCCGCATCATAAATTGCCACAATTGGTTGATCTGGCTTAGTAAAGTCCTTAGTGAACCCGCCTTCTTTGCCATCAGCTAATTCATTCTTTAATCTGATGTTGGCAAAAGTGCCTCTAATCATCACTTCATGATTGCCGCGGCGAGATCCATAGGAATTAAAGTCCTTAAAGTCAACGCCATGTGCAAGTAAATATTTACCAGCTGGCGAATCTTTTTTGATGCTGCCGGCAGGAGAAATGTGGTCAGTAGTTACCGAGTCACCCAGTTTGGCCAGCACCTTTGCACCAGCAATATCAGTAACTGGGGTTAAGCTTAACTTCATCTCTTCGAAATAAGGTGGTTTACGAACATAGGTGGAGTTAGTGTCCCAATCAAATACTTGACCTGCTGGAGTTGGCAGATTCTGCCAAGTGGCATCACCTTTGAACACTTCTTTATATCGATTATTGAATAGGTCAACATCAATTGATGCTGCTATCGCCGCTTGAATTTCAGCAGTTGATGGCCAGATATCACTTAACATCACTGGCGTGCCAGCTGGGCTGTAGCCAAGTGGCTCAGTGCTTAAATCAATATCCATCGTGCCAGCAATTGCATACGCCACCACTAACAGCGGACTTGCTAGGAAATTCAACTTAACGTCTGGATTAATGCGTCCTTCAAAGTTTCGATTGCCACTCAATACTGCCGCTACTGCTAAATCACCATCTTGAACCGCTTTGCTAATTTCAGCAGGTAGTGGACCAGAGTTACCAATGCAAGTAGTGCACCCATAGCCAACTAGATCAAAACCTAATTCATCTAGTGCAGGTGTCACGCCAGCCTTTAGCAAGTAATCAGTTACTACTTGAGAACCCGGGGCAAGCGAAGTCTTAACCCAAGGTGCTCTGGTTAAACCTTTTGCAACTGCTTTTTGTGCTAGCAATCCTGCGCCCAACATAACTTCCGGGTTTGAGGTATTTGTGCAAGATGTGATTGCGGCAACTACTACCTTGCCATGAGTTAGCGTCACCTCTTTACCTTCAGTGGTTACAGTCTGCGCAGCCGCCACGTCTTTGGTGTAGGCAGGAAGTAATTCGTTAAATGTCTGCTTGGCAGCACTTAGTAAAATGCGATCTTGTGGTCGCTTTGGACCAGCAATCGATGGCTCTACCGTGCCCAGATCCAATTCAATGTATTCGGAATAACGAGCCTCTTTGCTTGGATCGTGCCAAAGTCCCTGCGCTTTTGCGTATTTCTCAACTAGCTCAACTTGCTGTGCACTTCTTCCGGTTAACTTTAAATAAGTTAGTGTCTCATCATCAATTGGGAATATAGCTACCGTTGAGCCATATTCCGGACTCATGTTTCCAATAGTTGCACGATTGGCAAGTGGCACCTGCGGCACTCCCTCGCCGTAAAACTCAACAAATTTGCCCACAACTTTGTGTTCGCGCAGCATCTCAGTAATTACTAACACTAAATCTGTTGCAGTAACGCCAGGCTTTAATGCGCCGCGTAATTTGAATCCAACTACGCGAGGAATCAGCATAGAAACTGGCTGACCTAACATTGCTGCT
>WLEH01000157.1 GCA_009704345.1 Actinomycetota bacterium
GCTCTGCCGGTCCGTGCGCGCCCATGCCGACGAGCGGCGGGGCCACGTCTTTACCGATATCGCCCAGCTTGTGGCACACAGCGCAGGCGGCAGTGAACATGGCCTTGCCGTTGGTCAAATTGCCGGGCTTTTCGACCTCGGGCGTGAGTTTGGCGATGATTTCGTTCTTCGCCTTCGCACCGGGATTGAGCTTTTCCATCATCGCATTCGCCTGTTTAGCGACATTTTTGTTCGGATGCGTGCGCAGACGCGCGACGTTGCCCGGGCCGATGTCTTTCGGATCCACTTTGCCGTCCGCGATGGCAGCCAGCAGCGCGAGCGACGACTCGGGCCGCTTGAGGATGGCGTCGAAGGCTTGCGTTCGTAGTTCGGGCTTCAGCCCGTTCATGGAATTAACAAGAGCTATGGTTTCTCCCTTTTCACTCAAAGCCGTGATGATGGCGGCCTGGAGTGCCTGCGGCGCGTCCGGACGGGCTAAAGCCTGAACGACGGTTTTAGAGGCTTCGCCACCGACGCCGATGAGTGCCTGCGCAGCGCCGATGCGGGCGTCGATGGACACTGAGGAGTCGTTGACGCTCTTCACAAGACTCTCTTGCGCGACTGACATCTGACCGACCAAGTCTTCACAATTTTCCCATCTGGAAACGATGGGTAGCACATGGCCCGCAAGCGAACTGCTCAGTAACTTCTTGAAAGCATCAAGTGGTGGTGGTGACTTTGCGATCTCAGAATTCATTCGCTGAGCAATCCCCCGAAGAATAGCGACTTTAAGGACATCAGACCTTGCATCCGCGTTGGCGGCGGCAGTGATGAGTTTGCCGGCGGACTTCGCGGAGGGTAGCAGGGCCGCGACGAGCCCTTCCACGCCTTCCGGTGCTTTGAGAGCCTGAGCGATCGTATCGTCGGCGTGATCGACCGCGGCTGCGATCACCGCGGAGCGCGTCCAGTCATCCTGCGCGGATTTGAACGTGGCGAGCGCGTCGGCCTTGGATTCAAACGTGCGCAGCGCGGAGCTACCCATCGTGCCCTTCGAGTCGGCGCTGTGGTGATAAAAACTGCCGGCGACGGGTTTCGCCTGCTTGTGCTGCACTTTCCACACGCGGCCAAAGTAGTGGTCACGATCAGGACGCACGGCGGCATTCGCGGGGCCGTGGATCGGGCCGCGGGTGTCGTTGTGAATGACGGCCTGATTGTAGAAGTCGACGACATACAGTGCGCCGTCGGGGCCAATGCGGTTTTCGATCGGGCGGAACCACAGGTCCTTGCTGCGCATGAACTCGGTTTCCTCGCGACCGGGCTCTTTGTGAGTCTTGTAGCTGACTCCCTCCTTCTCGACGAACTGGTGATGCACGATGTTGAGCGTGGGTTCGGTGGTGAAGTAGCTGTAGTTCCACTTCGCGGGCCACGCGCCGCCTTCATAGATGGCGCAACCGGCGGCGGCGGTGAAATTGCCGACTTGGTCGATCTGCACATAGGCCTGCTCCGGCCACGACATGGCGGGGAAGGTCTTCTGGCCGCTGATCATGCCTTTCCAGCTCGTGGTGCCGGGGATTTTGCCTTTGGCCAACACATACTCCGGCAGCACGACGTGGAAGAACACGGTGCCGCTGGTGGGCTGCGTGAAGAACACCTGGCCGTCGGAGGTGATGTCGAGGCCCCAAGTGTTGCCGCCGCGTGAGGAATACTGCTCGATCTCGGTGCCGTCGGGCTTGAAACGAATGACGCCGCTGCCGATGCCGACCGCCGGTTTGTCCGGCGCGTTCACCGCCGTGACATTGCCACCGCTGTAACCGTGCGTGGCGTAAACCCAGCCATCGAGACCCCAGCGCAGGTTGTTGATGACTGCATGCGTATCCCCGGTGCCGAGATTCGTGTAGAGCTTCTCACGCTTGTCAGCCACGCCATCGCCATCGGTGTCTTGGAGATTCCAGATGTCCGGCGCGGCGCAGGCGATGACGCCTTTCTTATAAAATACGAAGCTGGTGACGAGTTCGAGCTTGTCGGCAAAGACATGCTTTTTGTCCATCACGCCGTCGCCATTGGTGTCTTCGAGCCAGGAAATGCGGTCGATGGGATCGCGGTCGTATTTTTTCGTCCAGGAGCCGCTGTCCTTCCACTTCTCCACATTCAGCTCGCGGCGGCCGTTCGGATACTCGGGCGTCTCGCAGACCCACAGGCGGCCTTGTTCATCCCAGTCGATGTTCATGACCTTGTTGATGAGCGGCTCGGCGGCGACGAGCGAGAGATCGAACTCGGGATGCACTTCGATTTTCTCCGCGGACTTGTTCGGATGCGTGGGACCGCCTTGGACGTAGCGGAGGTTGTCGCCGAGTTCCTCAGGCTTGCAAAGTTCGTCCGCGTTTTCACGCTTGCCGGCCCAGGCGATGCCGCGCAAGAGCAGCGCGCGCAGCGTCGGATGGCTGAAGTTTTTGTGATAGTGGCCGGGGATGCACACGAAAGAACGGTAGGCATCCTTTTCATAGGTCCACACTTGTGGCTGGATGTCGTAGATGCTGACGACCTTGCCGCCCTTGGTGATTTCCTCGGCGCGCTTGTTCGCCTTTTCGTTGCGTGTCCCCTGCGGTTTCGGCGTGTAGGCACCGGCCAAGATGCGACACTCTGGAAGCAGGTCCATGTCGTAATAGATCTCGTCGTCCATGGCGAAGTTCGACATGTCCTTGGTGATCGGGTTCTCCTTGTCCGTAAAGTAGAGATGCATCGGGCCTTCGAGCCACTTCGTTGGCCGCTCATGATTCCAAGAACCTCCAACAAGGGATTTAAACCACGCCGGATCTCGCGAGACCGCTCCTGCGTGGATCGTCACGATGCCACCGCCGCGGGCCATGAATTCGAGTAGGTTCTTCCGCTCCTCGCCGATCTTGATGTTTCCGGCTTCCTGTGCGTGCAGGATGAGCACATCCGTCTTGTCGAGCTGCTCTTTGGTGGGGAATTCGAGCGAGCCATCGGCCTTCGCGCCGCGTTCATTGAGCATCGGCACCCATTCTTTCAAAAACTGTGGGAAGTCATGCGCGCCGGGTCCGTGAGATTTTTTGCCGGCACGGATGAAGACCCGCAGAGGCTCCGCCGCAAACGTGGAGAGCCAAGGGCTAAGGGTAAAAAGACAGAGCGCGGCAAAGAGAGTGCGTTTCATGGTTGGAGAGAGTGGATGATACTCTAAACCAACGAGGCTTGAGAAGGGCGTTTTCGCACGGTGCGCTATCCGAGATGCACATCCCAAGAAAAGCGCTGCTAGGCTGACCTTTCATCCTTAAAGACCGCAAACAGAAGCTCGATATCCATGTCAGAGTTAAAGGGCACAGCTTAGAGTGGGTGCATCACGTCCTCCTCACTCCGAGCCGGAGCTGAGATGATCGAGACAGAGCTGTCGAAAAAGTCAGGTGGTGCCTCTTATTTCACCGTCTCGTTCAGAATCTCATTCCGTTCATTTA
>WLEH01000158.1 GCA_009704345.1 Actinomycetota bacterium
ATTTAGTGCCAAACCACACCTCTGATCAACACGAATGGTTTCAGGCCGCACTGAATGCCGGACCCAACTCACCGCAATGGGCGAGATATCACATTGTCAAAGGAAAAGATGACGGCAAAAATCCACCAAACGATTGGCGCAGTGTTTTTGGTGGTTCGGCTTGGTCCCCATTTCCTAATCATCCTGGCTATTGGTATCTGCATTTATTTGACGCTACCCAGCCAGACTTAAATTGGGAGAATGCGGAAGTTAAGGCTGAATTCCTGAAGATTCTTCGTTACTGGTTTGATCGCGGGATTGATGGTTTTCGAATTGATGTGGCGCATGGTTTGATTAAGGATGCCGGTTATCCCGATAACGATGTTTACACCCAGATGGTAACTGGAGCGCAAGCAACTGAGCCAGCCGAATATCCGCAATGGGATCGGCCGGCAGTGCATGAGATTTATCGTGCTTGGCGCAGCGTCGCTGATGAATATTCACCAGCGAAAGTGTTTTGTGCTGAAGCTTGGGTTTTTGATCCAAACCGAATGGCGCAATACATTAGAAAAGATGAACTCCATACCGCATTTAATTTCAATTATTATGGCGCTGGTTGGGATGCACAAAAACAGCGAACCGCAATTAATGAGTCAATTAGCACTGCGGCAACTTATGGTGCGCCAACTACTTGGGTGCTTAGCAATCATGATGTGGTGCGCCACCGCACTCGATTAGCACCTGATATGGGTAGTAGAACTAATTCTGGTAAGCGGGATCGAGCTATTGACGAAGATGCGGGCGCCAAAATTGCCAGAGCAGCGACCTTGTTCATGCTTGGTCTGCCTGGTAGCACTTATCTTTATCAAGGGGAAGAGTTGGGCTTGCCAGAGGTGCGAGATATTCCCGCCGATCGCAGGGAAGATCCAGCGTTCGCCCGGACTAACGGCGAAGATGGTTACCGTGATGGTTGTCGCGTGCCAATTCCTTGGACCACAGATCCAGATACAAATTATGGCTTCAGCGCAGCCGCAGGTAAGCCGGCTTGGTTGCCGCAACCGGAAATCTGGGCGCAGTTAAGTGTCGCCGCGCAGCAAACTGATCCAGCCTCATCGCTTAACTTTTATCGCAGCGCACTTGCACTGCGTAAATCATTACCGCAATTAGGTGATGGCGCTCTAACTTGGCTGAATGAAGACCCCAATTACCTTGCCTTCACTCGGGATGACTTGATAATTGCAGTAAACCCGAGCGAAACTGAACAGGAAATTCCGCTGGCCGGCAGTTGCGAGATCTTGCTCGCCAGTGATGCCAGCGTGCAGTTAGTCGCTGGCAAGTTAAAGCTTCCTGCTGACACTGCAGCGTGGTTGCGTAGCAACATCTAATCCATTGGTCGAAATTATTCAGGCGATTGCGTGATGAATAATTTTGTGTAAATGTAATGGAATGTAAAGCGATGAAAACCCCTGTAAATTTGGATTTATTGGGCGTTTTCGCCGTTTAGTGCTCGGCTGAGCAGTTCATCTATTGCATACGCATACATAGTTCAGCCAAACTACGCTCATCGCATTTAGCGATACCTCTGTCAGCGAAGGAGCGAGCAAATGCTCGGAAACAAATTTGTTAAGGGGTTGGCGGTAACAGCAGGCTTGGCACTAACAGCCGGTTTGATTGTTGCACCAGCTTCAGCAGCAACGAAAGAGATTGTGATTTGGGCAGATGAAACTCGTGGTCCAAAACTAACCACACTGTTCAAAGCCAATCCGCGTGCGGTAGCCGGATACAAGGTAAAGGTTGTCACCTATTCAAGCTTCTCAGCACTTAAGGATGCATTTGATAAATCCACTATTGGCGCTGGACCAGACATCGTTTATGGTGCAAGTGACTGGACTGCCTCAAACGTAAAGAATGGTAAATTCGCACCAATCTCAGTTCCTGGTTCATTCAAGGCACGTTATTCAAAATCAGATCTAGATCTACTATCCCGCGACGGCAAGCTTTATGGCGTACCGCTAGATATCAACGCACCAGCAATGGCATACAACCCAGCGATTGTGAAGTCAAAGCCAAATACTTTTGGTGACATGGTTGATTTCTATAACGCAAATAAGGCCAAGTATGACTTCGGTATGTGCATTACTGACGGGGGTATCGCATGGGCCGGGCATGGTTTGTTCTCGGCCCTTGGCGGTGGCGCGTATCAGTTCAAGAATGGTCAGATTGATAAGTCAAATCCATTCGATAAGGCCGCATTGACCGCAAACATCAAGCGCTTCTTGTTGGATTCATCAGGTAAATCAAATGGGTTCCTAAAGAACATCAACGGTGGCGTATGTAAGACCCAGTTTGCTGCTGGCAAGGTGCCATTTGCAATTGTTGGTCAATGGGAAATCCCAACATATGAAGCAGCCAAGATCCGCCCTGCACTAATGGCAGTACCTGGACCTACCGCTGGCACTTCCGGCAAGTTCCTAGGTGGCGTTAGCGCTGCATTCCTAACTTCATCAGCAAAAGCACATGGCGTTGAAGTTGGTGCGAAGTCGCTAATCACTCGCTTCATTGGTTCCACTCAAGGCCAGTTGAAGTATCAGCAGTTAGAAAAGCGTGCTTCAGCTGAGAAGGGTGCCGCCAAAGCACAAATTGGTCTTTGGACTAAGGCATTTGCTCAAGCACTATCTGGTAACACGGTGCCAGAAGTTGGCTCAGTACTTGGCAGCAACGCAGGTGGCTCAAGCTACTGGGATGCTGCTGGAAACTTCTGGGATGCAATTCTTAGCGGTAAGGACGTAGCAACTGAAGTTGATAAGTTCCATACCTTGCTAAAGAAGAACCTAGACGCTGGAGCAAAGGATCTGTAATCCGTTGTAGCCGGTTTTAATGTGGGAAGCACCTAGAATTTAGGTGCTTCCCACATTACTTATGAGCCAAAGGAATTAGATGTTCTATCAGTACTTACTACGGTTTCGCGGACCGGTTGCATTTACGGCGAAAGTAGTAACGCTGTTGTTAACTAATGCCATTTTGGTGTTATTAGCCACCCAGGCCTTTGCTGCTGGACAGAATTTCATGATGGTGTTTCTAGTCATGGTGTTGGTGCTCGCTAATTATGTTTACTTCTCCAATCGCTTCCAGCAATTTAAGTTTTTATTCCCTGGCATGGTGATGCTCATCGCATTTGTGGTAACGCCAATTCTCTATACGCTAACCATGTCTACTTACGAATACCGAACTGGTAATTACATCAGCAAAGAGCAGGCAATTGAGCGATTGAAGCTCTCTGGGGTGGAGCAAACTGAAGCGGGCATCTCCTATGACATGGTGTTGGGCCGCACCGACAGTGGGCAACTGGCTGCGTTGTTAACTGATTTTGAACAAGGAAAATACTTTCTAACTACCACGACAGAACTAATTGAGTTAACCCCAGATCAGGTGACGGTAAATGACTTTGAAGTGGCCACTAG
>WLEH01000159.1 GCA_009704345.1 Actinomycetota bacterium
GCTTCGCCGCATAGAGTGAAGAGCAAAGAGCGAAGAAGAAAACCAGAAGGCGCATGGTTTTCGTGAAACGCGGCCACCGACGACACATTCCAGCAAAGAGTGTGTCGGATCTGGAAAATGGGCTTCCATTGTCGAAGAGGCAATGGCGCTGCGTTCGAGATCGTGACTGCTAAGACGGAGGTGGCACGGCCTGTGCTCAAAACGGTAGGCCCAGCCCATGTCCATCCACGTCGCTCTCCGCCATGTCACCACATACAAATACGACCGGCCTATTGCGTTGAGTCCGCAGGTCATCCGTTTGAGGCCGGCGCCGCACTGCCGCACGCCAGTGCTGAGCTACTCGCTGAAGGTCACGCCCGGCCAGCATTTCATCAACTGGCAGCAGGACCCGCAGGCGAACTACCTCGCGCGTCTGGTGTTTCCGGAGAAAACGACGGAGTTCCGCGTGGAAATAGATCTGGTGGCGGAGATGGCGGTGTACAATCCTTTCGACTTCTTCCTGGAACCGGAGGCGGAGCGAGTGCCCTTCAAATACGACCCGGTGCTGGCTCACGAGCTGGAGCCGTATCATCGCAAGGTGCCGCTCACTCCGGCACTGGGGGAGTACCTGCGCGGCATCCGGCGTGATTTGCTCAAAAATACCCACCTGCCGCATGCGAGCACACCGCACTCGGAGACGGCGGACACGCATGCGCATGGCATTTTGCCCGAAACAGGCGTGGTGACGGCCGCGAAGGATAAAAGCGGCCCGCGCCCGCGCACGATCGACTTCCTCGTGGCGATCAATCAACTGCTCTGGAAGGACATCCGCTACATGATCCGCCTCGAGCCGGGCGTTCAGACGCCGGAGGAGACGCTGGATCTTGGCAGCGGCTCGTGCCGTGACTCGGCGTGGCTGCTTTGCCAGCTCTTCCGCCATCTCGGCATGGCCTCGCGATTCGTGAGCGGCTATTTGATCCAGTTGAAGCCGGATGTGAAATCGCTCGACGGCCCCAGCGGCACGGAGGTGGACTTCACGGACCTGCATGCCTGGTGCGAGGTGTATCTGCCCGGCGCAGGCTGGGTGGGCCTCGATCCGACCTCGGGCCTGCTCGCGGGCGAGGGGCATCTGCCGCTGGCTGCCACACCAGATCCGTCCAGCGCCGCACCGATCACCGGTGCGCTCGACCCTGGTGAGGTGGAGTTCGAGCACGAGATTCAGATCACGCGCATCTTTGAATCGCCGCGTGTGACGAAGCCCTACACGCCGGAGCAATGGGCGGAGATCGAAAAGCTCGGCCTGAAGATCGACGGTGATCTCGTCAAAGGCGATGTGCGCATGACGATGGGCGGCGAGCCGACCTTTGTAAGCATCGACGACATGGACGGCGAGGAGTGGAACACCGCCGCGGTGGGTCCGAAGAAGCGTCTCCTGAGCGGCGAGCTCATCAAGCGCCTGCGCCATCAATTTGGACAAGGCGGCCTGCTGCACTACGGCCAGGGCAAATGGTATCCGGGCGAGCCATTGCCACGCTGGGCACTCGGCTGCTACTGGCGCAAGGATGGTGCGCCGGTGTGGACGGATGACTCGCTCATCGCCGATGAGTCGCGCAGCTATGGTCACACGGAGAATGAGGCGTATCGCTTCGGCCTCGCATTGAGCGCCGCGCTCGGCGTCGATCCGAAATGGCTCAAAGCGGCCTATGAAGATGCCTTTTACTATCTTTGGAAGGAGAAGCGCCTGCCGGTGAATGTCGATCCGCTCAAGTCGAACCTCAAAGATCCCTTCGAGCGCGAGCGTCTCGCCCGCATCTTCGAGCAGGGGCTCGACAAGGTGACCGGCTTCGTTTTGCCGCTGGAGCGCAATCAAGTCGGCAGCGAGATGCGCTGGCAGAGCGGTCCGTGGTTCGTGCGAGACGACACGATGTATCTCATCCCCGGCGATTCGCCGATGGGCCTGCGCCTGCCGCTCGACAGCCTGCCCTGGGTGGCGGCCACCGACTATCCGTGGATCTATCCCACCGATGCGATGAGCGACTGGCCGGACCTGCCGGAGCGTCCGGAGAACCGCCAGCACTTCCTCCGCGCCGTCGCCGACTGGCTCGACGGCATGGAGGCTCCGCCGAAACCATCCGCCGCGGCTTCCAACTACATCACCGGCCAATACGGCGGCCAGGGCAAGCCCGAGCGCCGCAAGATCGAGCCGCTGCCGCCCGATCTGCGCCGCGATGACGATGCATTCGGCGATTTGAAGTCGCGCTTCCCGATGCCGCAGGAGTCCGCGAGCTGGATCATCCGCACCGCGATCTGTTTCGAGCCGCGAAACGGCCGCCTGCATGTCTTCATGCCGCCGGTGGTGTCCACGGAGGACTATCTCGACCTCGTCGCCGCCGTCGAAGATGTTGCCGCCGCTTTGAAAATGCCTGTCATCATCGAAGGCACGCCGCCTCCGTATGATCCGCGCCTTCAGGTGATCAAAGTCACGCCTGACCCCGGCGTGATCGAGGTGAACATGCATCCCGTGAAGCAATGGGACGAACTCGTGCACAACACCAAGACCCTTTACGAGGAGGCGCGGCTCACGCGGCTCGGCACGGAGAAATTCATGGTCGATGGCCGCCACACCGGCACCGGCGGCGGCAATCACATCGTCATCGGCGGTGAGCGACCGAAAGACTCGCCCTTCCTGCGCCGGCCCGACTTGCTCAAATCGCTGCTCGGCTACTGGCACAACCATCCCAGCCTCAGCTACCTCTTCAGCGGCCTCTTCATCGGCCCCACCAGCCAGTGCCCGCGTGTCGATGAGGCACGCAATGACGCGCTGTTTGAGCTTGAGCTGGCCTTCCGCGAGTTGAAGAAGCAGAATGACAAGGCTGGCACGCCGCCGCCTTGGCTCGTCGATCGCATCTTCCGCAACATCCTCTGCGATGCCACGGGCAACACGCACCGCACGGAGTTCTGCATCGACAAGATGTTTGATCCCGGCAGCAGCACCGGCCGCCTCGGCCTCGTCGAGCTGCGTTCGTTTGAAATGCCGCCGCATGCCGAGATGAGCCTCGCGCAGCATCTGCTGCTCCGCGCCGCCATCGCCAGATTTTGGAACAAGCCGTATGAGCAGAACCTCGTGCGCTGGGGCACCGATCTGCACGACCGCTTCCTACTGCCGCACTTCGTGTGGGATGACTTCACCGACGTGATGGAGGACATGACCGCGCACGGCTACGACATGAAGCCGGAATGGTTCGCACCGCATTTTGAGTTCAAATTTCCCGCCATCGGCCACATCACGCAGCGCGGCATCCAGCTCGACATCCGCACCGCCATCGAGCCTTGGCATGTGCTGGGAGAAGAGGGCGCCGCGGGAGGTACCGTGCGCTTCGTCGATAGCAGCCTCGAACGCGTCCAGGTGAAGACCAAGGGACTCGTCAAC
>WLEH01000016.1 GCA_009704345.1 Actinomycetota bacterium
CGCGCACTCTGCCCCGATATCTCCACACTACCCGGCGTAGTCGTATAATAGTAAATAGATAAACCAGTAGACGTCACCGCCGATAAATCCCACTCCAATCCACTATAGATCTTATCATTACTCACCGTCCTAATATACTCCAAATCCGGGGTGGCCTTCGTTATCACCATAGTCTGCGTGGCCGTACTATTATTGACATACGCATCATTCACTATTGATGCCGTAATCACCGTCTCACCTATACTCAATACAATCCCCGACATACCCGATATACTCACCACACTCGGATTAGACGACGATAATACCACTGGTCTTCCATACTCATTAGACGCAGAAATACTCACGATTCCCGCCGTACAGGCATATGATACACTCAGATCACTGAAGACCACGGGGGCATCCACCTTCAATACCGTCACACTCTGCGATTCACTCGTGGATGCGACACAGTTTGACGAAACCGTGGATGTTATTGTGGCACTACCCGCAATTCCCACCACCAATTTATCACCCGATACTGTCAGCACCGATGGATTAGACGATGAATACGTCTTAGTCAGAATATACTCCGAATCAAGATCAGTAGTTGTCACCATTGTCACCGGCGCATCAAAACACACCAGATCCGGTATCTCCTCGAAATTTACCTCCACACTCAATCTAGTTTCTATAGCAATACGCAGGTTATTACCCGCAGCATCATAGTTCGAATACAAATATCCACCCGGTCCCAAACCAGTTAGACTTGCCACACCCGTCGCAAATACAATACCATTCTTATACCAAACACCACTACTATCCGATAGAACATCTGTCACAGTTATGCTGCCATCCTGCGAAGAACATGGCACCGTCTCCGGCGAATATGTGGCAATACCCGACACTGTATAGAGGAGATCATTCACATTAGATCTCAATCGAAGGAATGCTCCGTCAACAAATCTCTCTATCGATTTCACTCCGACATTATAGTCCCATGGTGCTCCAGTGATAGGAAACTGAAACTCGAAAATCTTGAATCCACCCGTAAATATCGATGTCAACCCCGAGTTATCATACAACAAAGTATTACTGGTCACATCCAGTGTCATCGGCTGAACAGAAGACCAATTTGAATTCTCAAACCCACCAATTATATAATAGTATCTATCCTCTCGGAAAGTATAATAATTCTCTGTTTCATATAGAGGAGTAACCCGAACACCATTCATACCATTAATATTTACATGCGCTATAGTCATGGGATACCTTATCACATCTATCGTAAGATTTGACTCCGGATTAATAGTGGGATAGTTACCATATACAAAAACCGCGGAACCAGGGGTATCAGGATATACCGATCCTATTATTTTATCTCTTTCACTCTGTGAACTAACCAACCATGGGGGTAATAGAATTGATGGTATCTCTGAATACGCAAAAACCTTGAAACTTGCACCCTCATCCGTATTAGTATTACTGCCAGCATAATACAATTCCGTCGGAGATATCCTAGTCATCCCCGAAATACTCGTCCATCCCAACATAGATCCAACCGTATAGTAATACAAATTCTCCGGAAATTCACCATTAAGAGCCGTCAATATTATATCAGATCCCACTATCTGAACACTCACATCAAATATACCCTCCACTGCTACTACACGAAATAATGCTATATCCCTTCCACCTTCCACCTCACCACCATCTATAGCATCCGCCGTGGAATAACCGAAATGTAATACACCCGCGTTATCTATTACCATATGCTGTTTTGTTCTATGGAAATTAGTAGCTGGTATAACTATATTTGAAACTGGTACATCATCATTTGCTGTATTCATCTGTAATCTCTGGGATACCCAGATAGCAGCCCCAGTTTCTCTATCTATTCTAGCTACAACCACATCGTAACCACCCCTAAAATCAGAAGGGTATAATCCAGCAGTATTACGATGATAATTTAGATACAATTTATCCTCACTGTCCAGTACTAAACATGGATAAAAATTAGAATTTGTAGTAAGTATTCCATTAGTTCCATCTGCATACGCCGGAATATCCTTTGTATTCCACAGTGTCTCACCCGTAGAACCACTTAATTTCACCATAACAATAGAACTATCACCCTCTGGATCTGCTAAATTCACAGTCTCAAAAGCCATATATACATCATTCTCACTGTCTATAGCAATCGATGGCAGAAAATTTTCCCTGCTACTTACTACACTATTCCACTCAGAATTCTGCTTAATCCACAGCAGATTTCTAGATGGAGTATATTTAGCCGCCGTAATATTATAGATGCCCTGTACATAATCTCCACCATCCACACGTCCATGTGCAGTATATACCACAATGATATTACCAACACTATCCACTTCCATAGTAGACATAACATACTCATCAGTCAAAATATCCCACGCATCATCCTTCTTAATTATATTCAAACTAGGATCAAATACCCAGCTACCATCCTTCGCACCAGTCGATAATGAATATTTATTCACCACTATTGCCTCTATACTACCCCCCGAAATACCATAGGCGCGATTCTCTGTATAACTCATGTATACACTATCACTACTACATCTAACAAAAGGATGATAATAATCAATCCCCGTGTAATCCGAGAAATCCACCACACCCGTACCACTATTTAGACGAACAATAGCAGACACCTTATCAGAATTAACTGTGGTACTATAGGCAAGATATAGATTACCAGCAGTATCTACATCCGTACTGAAATTCTCGCGATCTATATATCCTGAAGCCACATCCGTTTTAGTTGTCTGCCATACTAAGTTCCCACTCACATTAATCTTATTGATTTTCAGCGTATCGCCTCCAGAAGTTACATAGGTGAGGTATGTGTTACGAGATAAATCCACACTAATTATAGGACGATAATCATCATCATTCGTATTGAACACCGGACTCTGAAACCCCGCTAGACGAATAATACTACCCGAATACGGCAATCCCTCTGAACTATACGACATTTTTATAGTATCATATACATTTTATAGAGAATACGCTATAGAATGTATATCACCCGACTCTAACAGTAACCGAAATAAGCAGCCTTGCGACGCATCAGATACGCCCTATAATCCGGTATTATGCCACCCCGGTTCGCAATTATGGCTATACCGGCATTACGTTTAGCAAGTAACTCCTCTGATCTATCTGCGAAACTATCACGCACATTATTCTTAAAAGGATCCGTACAGGTTAGATCCCGCGCCTCCTCCACTACTTCCTCGCCACCCTCCTCTCCATAACACGTAATAGCCGAAAATGGCACTCGCAGCTGCCAACTAAATTCATCCAATCGCAACTTATATGCCGTCTCTATCGGGGATGTCACCTCCTGTAAATTCAATTCCGACGTAATACCCACATTATCTGTTCTAAACACCGTGATATTAGAAAATGGATGCGCCACTGTCACCGTCACCAGATTCGCATCACCACCAACTCTCTCTAAAACACCATCGTCATTATATGCGAATCTCTGCAGACTAATATACACAGTGGGAACCACCACCGCCCCCGGCAGAGTTGGACTTGGAGGAGGAGGTATCGATAGTGACGCAGCAACCACCGGATCAGTCACCGATGCCGCCTTCAGAATCATCGCATCCGTAGTCGTATCCAACTCTATCCCCGTTACCACCGTCTCACCCCCCGATTTAATCTCCAAACTCGCTATAAACTCCCTAAAACTCGCACGTGTTTCATCCTGCGGCAGCAACACAACCGCCGTTTCTACCGTCGGAGTCGCACTCAGATCACCCACCGTTGCAGCCGCTATTAATACCGTACCCTTAGTAGCCGAATCCGTCACCGTAGCTTTTATAACCTCCAGTGTGGCAGCCACCGCCTCTGTAGTCAATATAGGCTGATTAATCGTCTCTTTTATTTCCACTATCGCCGGATCCGTACTCTCCGTTATGTCACTTGTCGGCGGTGTTTCAATTATATTGAATGTAACCGTTACAGGATCCGACGCTGAAAATGAAAGATCACCCGGCTGATTCGCGGTAATTGATGCCGAACCTAACGCCCACAGATTAACCCTATTGCCTCCAGAGATAGTTACATTGGGAGTATTGGCAGTATAGATTAACGGTAAACCACTACTGGATGACCCTGGTGGAATAAAACTACCTGTACCCAGTATTTTGTCTATAATGGGTTGAATGGTGATAGTCTGATCACTCCTCACATATATCGTCTCAACCGTCGAAAAATCCCGGAAACACTGATCGGATGCCGTCGATGCTATAATACGCGCCAAACCGAAAGTACCCGCAGTCGCAGATAATCCCACTATGGACATAGTAGACGGCGTATCCGTAGTAAATACTATCGGAGTACTCGCCGTCGTATATCCAGAGAGTGAAAACTGCTCTCCTATTGAAATTCCATTGAAATCCGCGCGGGGAATGAATGTAATAGTGGGATAACCTTTCACTACTGTTATAGTCTGAGTAGCCGTACTACTATTAACTCGCGCATTAGAGATAGATGCTGTAATAGTAACCACACCTTCTTTGTACATATATCCGGATGCCCCCGATATACTCATTATAGTTGGATCTGATGAACTGAATGTCACCGCAGATCCATAGATATTATACGCGGATAGAGAGGTGAATATGTCACCACATGACACCGTTCTAGTGGGCGTGGAAAACTGTACTGGTGCGGTGGCTTTTAGTACTACTATAGGCTGAGTATCTGTTTCTGGATTGAAACATGCGGCGGATATTGTGACCGTGATATTCGCAGATCCAGCATCACCTATTACCAACTGGCTACCCGATATAGCTGCTACACTAGAATTGCTAGACTGATAGATGATGGCGGTATCGGGGGCAATAAATGGTGATGTGGTGAATGCCGATAGAGAGTATGGCGGATCAAAACAGACGAAATCGGGAATCTCCGGGAAACTTATCGTCTGATCATATTTTGTACTGAATGTTTCACTGTAGTAACTATCATTTGAATCTATGGCGGTAACAGTGTAATCCGCCGGGCTTAGGCCAGTTATACTCTGGGTAGTGGCATACTGTACCCCGTTTTTCAACCAGTTGACAGATGTTACACTGTATGGAGACGATGCTGTTATAGACATAGTAATAGATCCCGCGTCGGTACATGTCGGATCACGGGTCACTGTTCCCTCTATAAAGAAACGGAAATATAGATTGCCTCCATCGTTTGATCCATTACTGTTTCGGAAGTAAAGATAGAATTGACCACCGAGCTCCTGGATGGCATTCGTATTATCACGCCCCCATATTTCCCACTGATCACCGTTGAGAGGCGTGGATAACTCAAATATTTTAAACTGGGAATCCTGGAGAAGATTCTGATCACTGTAGGTCAATCTATTATTTACGGTATCAACTGTCATGAGTTTTCCATATCCCCAATCGGATCCAGTGAATCCACCTATAATGTAATAATATTTCGCTGGGTTAAAAGTGTAGATATCAGCAGTATTATTAATATTACGAACCTCTATCCCACGGACAGAATTAATGAGCGTGTAATTAATTGAAACATTAAATATATTAGGAGTTTGATTAAAAACTAAATCTGGAAATGAAGTCATGGCGACATAATTATCATAGAGAAAAATAAGATTATTTGTACCTGTATTTTGATATAATGTGGCTACTATTCCTTCTTGATTTATGACAGACTGACTCCATGGAGGAACTGTTTGCGAAGGTGCTGGATTATAAACATATATTTTAAATTGGTCTGTAAGAAACACTGTTCCTGTAAATTGTATTGATTTACCATTATTAATTCGTGTCATCTGAGAAATACTAACCCATCCAGTTGGACTACCAACTAAATAGTACGAAAATTCTGCAGGGAAAGAACTAGTTGTTGTTGTTACAGTAATAGTACCAGGACTTCCTGGTGTAATAATTAATGATGCTCTAAATATACCCTCTATTGGTGTAACTTTGAATAGTGCTATATCACGCGATCCTGTACTTGTTCCACCAGTAATTGTGCTATTGGTAGCATATGTAAAATAAATATCACCGGATGTATCTATAGCAGTAAATTGTCTACTATTATAAATTGGAAATTGATTACCGCCACCCCAATTAGCTGTTGCATAATCTATACCAGTTGTATTCAATATTCTCCTCTGTGTAACCCATCTAGCATCTCCTGTTGTTGGATTAATTTTCGCTATAACAATATCTCTTTCACCTTTGTTTGCATTGATGCGAGTATTAGAATATGTAAAATATACTACATATAAATTATTATTTCTATCAATTATTATATTTGAATGCGAATCTTCATTATCAGTATTAATATGATTCAAACTATATGATCCATTCACTTCATAATTAGAAATATTTAAACTGCTCCACATTGTATCTCCAGTTTGTCCATTTATTTTTACTATAGCTATATCAGATCCATAATTATCTCCTTGCCATAGAGTATCATATGACATGTATATATTATTTGTCGAATCGACTGCTAGAGAAGGGACAGTTTTATCCTTATAGGAACTATTGAAATTCCAGGCTGGATCTTGTTTTACCCATTCTAATGTCGGACGACCATTCGCAGTAAGTACATCTGGATCAAATTTACCTACTATAATATTATTAAAATAATAAGGTTCTGATTGTGTTCCCCCCTCTACAGCTCCATGAATAGTATATGCTACTATTACTTTACCCGAATTATCTATTATTAATTCAGATACTGCTGTATTAGAATCATCTCCCCATTCCAGAGCCTGACTCCTGATATTGAAAGAAGGATCAATAATAACTGGCCACTGGGCAACACCTGTCGATGGTGTTAACTTATTCAATCCTATAGCCTGATATGATCTATCAACACCATTTATATTTAGAGTAGCAGTAGTTGAATAGGACATATATAATGCTCCATTATAGTATTTAATACTAGGATAAGTTTCCAGACGATTATTAGTAGCAAATTCAGTAAATCTAATATATCCTCCTGTTGGACTAGTAGTTCCTCCATTTTCGCTACTGAGTTTAGCAACTAATATATCACTAAGTCTATCTGGAGTAGGAGGTGCCCAATAAGAAGAACTAAAAAATAATGTTAATGCTATATATTGATTACCAAATTCATCAACTGTAGATGAATATCTTTCCTGATGTGTGTTAGTTGAAGAGAAATTATTACCCACTGTAAATCCCGCCCCCTGATTGAACCAGAGAACATTACCCGCACTATTCATCTTAATCGAAACCATATTATACCCTCCAACATTAGTCTGTATAGAACCACTCAGTGATCCAGCAGTCAAATACGTCAAATATATATTCCTCGATATATCCAGATCTAATATAGGTCGATAATCATCAGCCGTCGTATTAATTGTCGCATTCTGAATACCTAACTGCCTCAGAACCGTACCCGAATAATACGTACCCGATTCACTATACGACATTTTTATAGTATCTAACACATTTATAACATCATTACACACACTCTCTCTCGAAATATTATGTTCTCCTCTATAAATAATGAGTAGGAGACCATCATTTAGTGAACCTAATCTAGAATCAGCATCACTCCTCATGGTCCGAAATATCCTAGAAAAAAACCGTGACCTGAAATATAAAAAAGACGGTGATGATCACATCACCCATGTTTCCTATAAAGGTGGACCCGATGTCCCCTTCACCTGGATAGAGATGAAGAAATACGGTAAAACCAACACCGGTTTCATTCGCACCATCTTCAATCTAAGACTGGAAATAGTTGACTCTGTTGTAGATTTCCTCATCAATAAACACCCCGGATGTATCAGCACCAAATGTACTAAATCCGCGTCCGGATCCACCGGCGCACAGACCACCCTATTTAGCGACTACGATATCAGCCTCAGCGGAGGTAAATCCATCTCCCAGATCATTCGCATCTTCAACTCTATCTTCAAAATCATCTTCAATAATCCATCGTCCATCGTCTTCGACACAAACATCTACGCATACTCCTTCATGCTCCCCAGAAATGATACCACCCAGTCCATCCAGTCCGATAACTGGTCACCCGTTCCCCATGTCGCAAGAGGTACTGATACCCGATACTTCATTCTAGACCACGATGATCCATCGCAAAGCGAATGGGCTCTTCGCCGCTTCTACACTCTAGCAAAAGACTGGAAATTCAGCAATGGATACAAATTCCCCGAACACACACGAAAATGGTGCGAGGAAAATCCCATTAGCAGCGCCAGTATCGATAAATACATCGAAAAAGCGTCCGAAGTCGAAGTCTGTTTCAATACTAAATGCGATATTCACACGGAAATGGATCGCATATCTCACATGAACTATTACGGTGATGAAACCTACTTCTCCGCGGGAGCATTCTATCATGTCGTCGGTACCATGCTCTACTATAACAAAAACTCATACGATGAGAAGATGGCGATCGTTAATTCCATCCGTCTACAACAATCAATGATAGAAAACCTAGGTTACTTTCTTCACTCTTTCGATCTCTTCACCCGCGACGAATTCATCAAATCCACCAAATATCTCCAACGCATCTATGATGCTGTCGCACTCAATACTCTATCTCTTCTCACTGAAATTAAATCCTATATTCGCGGACGTACTGCCGAAGAAATACTGGCGAAATACGGTGATCCAGCCATCGCAGATAAGAAGATCGATGCCGTTCTAAACATCGTAAACTCACAGGGGTTTCACGGTATAGAAGTAGATGACCCCATCCGCAATGCCATCAATAAGATAATCGATCTCGTTTTCAATAACGCCATCGATATCATTGACTATAATCCTCTTACCAGATCTCCACGTTCTAGAAGAAATGCCGTCACACCAGATGCTAAACTCAACCCAATCACAAGAAGAAACGCAGTTATACCCGATATCAATACATTCTTACCCATATCACCCAGCGATCTCGAGTCCACTAGATCCGGGGAGTCCACACCCACCCTCGACTCACCATATCTTTCCCCTATTAATTCACCCACATCATCATCTTCACCTATAAAAAGCCCCAGCAAACTCCCACCAATCGGCGGAAGAAGGCGCAAATCACAGCGCAACCTGCGCAAATCACTGCGCAACCTGCGCAGTAAATCACTGCGCCATTACCACACCTATAAAAAATAAGTTCCTCTATTTATTCGCTATAAACAGAGGAAAAATTACATGAATCCTTGGAACGCCTGGGCAGCAGTCTGAGCCGGGGCATCCGTAGTGGTGGCTTCCTTTGGCTCTCGCTTCTCGAGCTCTTTGGCGGCGTTCATAACCATGGCAGCGGCCTCACTTCCATCAGTGAATCCAGAGTAGCTGCTGGGGGTAAGAAGGGCGATGATGAAGGCGACTCCGACGAGCACGGCCACCGGGGTGTTGGTCATAGCCAAAACACCGATCAGAATGGCCATCACGGCCTTTCCGATTGGGTTAGCAATCAGAGGATAGACGAGTCCCGAGACCATTGGAGCGAGGAACGCGATGTAGAGAACGAGGAAGACATTGAGGGCAACAGAGGCAGCATCACCGGAAAAGAACTTCTTAACTGGATTCATTTTTAACTAGATAGATAAAATAAATGATATTTATCTGCCCATCAAGAAATGCGACGTCACATTGATTCATCACAACTCACCCGTCTTAGACAAGAACGCGCAAACAAATGGGTTAGCATGCGTCAAACATCCGACGCATCCACTCTTACCGCATCACGCAAATCCACCGCCATCAAATCGGAAGCATGTACCCCTATGCCCACCTCCGGCATACAGAATACCGTTTTTATAGACGGACGCGAATGTGTCCAAACATCCCTTCCCAATACCGCTAATCGCACCTCCGATTGGCACGCCCTCCACACCGCAGGTGGTGCGGCATGCGCCGTCAAAGACGACCTGCGTGATACCACCATTATAGAACTAGACCCATGCGCCGATGACTGTAAACTCGACACCCCCAGTAATCCCCTCTCGCAGAACGTGGTTCGACGCAATCGCATTAACTGCGAAGAATACCAATATGTTCCAGCATGTCGCGGCGAATGCCCCTCACTTTCCACCGAATGCTCCGTATGCTATACACCCGGAGTCACAGTGAATATCAATATCGTTTGTTGCCCACCGAGCTAATCGCCCACCGAGCTAATCGCCACCACCCCTAAATAAAATTGAGTTTTATCTATAGAATATAACTATACTATAGAAAAAATGGGAATCAAAGGACTCGGTAAATTTATTCGTGACAACACGACTATGGGCCCCGCCAAAGATCTAAAAGATTATCGCGGGGCCACCTTCTACATCGACACCTCTCTTATCCTCTATGAATTTGTTCTAGCGATGCAGCTGGCCGGTAATCCCGACCCCGATCAACTCCTCCAGCAGTACGGCATCCTCCAGAAAACATTCCAGTTCCTTGAAGCCGGAATACGACCAGTCTATGTCTTCGATGGACCCGCCTCTCACATGAAAGCCGCCGTCATTGCCACCCGCAAAGAAGCCGAAGAAAAACGCAAAGCCAAAGGAGAAGCCGAACACCTATTCAAACCCACCCACGACCTCATCGATCGCATCAAATTCGTCCTCACCGAACTCGGCGTAGACTGGATACAAGCACCCGATGAAGCCGATATCACTATCGCCGCTGCAACCATACGTGGTGGACCATCATCCTACGCCTATAGCCGTGATCTAGACATGCTCACATTTGGAGCACCACGCGTCGTTGTTAGAGATGGCAAGAAATATAACACATACACTCTCAATGACTCCGGCGGAATCAGCATCAATAAATTTGAAGACGGCGAAATCATCGAGAAAATCATCACACGACCCGAATTCATCACCCTCTGTATTCTATTCGGATGCGACTACATGAGCGGTATTCGCGGCATTGGTCCCAAAACCGCCGAGAAACTAATACTAAATGCTCCACCTGGCACCAGCCCCGCAGCAATTATAGCCGGACAGAAAAACGCCACACACGATGTCATTTCACTCTTTACACGCGTCCATGAGTATTTCACCACCGCTGCCGCCAGAGTTCCACCTGCTGTCATCCATATCAAAGATGAACCCGCATATCACATCACTCACTCTCTAAACGAATTCCTGGTCTCCGCACGTGTTAGAGCGAATACCATAGCCAAATGGCAGAAAACAGTGGAGTCATTCAACCGGGTCCA
>WLEH01000160.1 GCA_009704345.1 Actinomycetota bacterium
AGCTTTGGACCAAAAATTAAGGCTCCAATAAGAATTGCCCCAACAGCACTAAGGAGCACAGCAGCTGCTGCTACGTCCTTAGATTTTTTAACAAGGGGATGGAACTCAGGAGAGGCAACATCGCATAAGACTTCAAAAGCAGTATTAAGTGCCTCAGCCACCCAGACTAAGGTAATCGCCAATGCCAACACACACCACTCTAACATTGAGAGTCTGAGAAACATTGCGGCAATAATAGTAATTGCTGTGGCGCATAGATGTATCCATGCATTGTGCTGTGTAATCAGAACTTCTTTCAGCCCATACAAAGCAAATCGAATACTTCTTAGGCGACCGCTAAACGTAAAGGATTGTTCGTTACTTATTGAATTCAAAGCCCTATCAACCCCACCACAAACTTACCAACCAGCTCCTTCTGGATACTCCCAAACCCACTCTAACGCTACGGTCAATCAGTGTTTTTGACCCTCTTTTTCTCATCGTATTTGATACTCCAGGACTTTAACTACGGCCAACCCTTCCAGCGCCACAGAACGAGGACATCAAAAAAAAAATAATATAGCGCTCAAAAGAAACCTGTCGGTTAGAGGACGGACACGTGATACGTCGCTACATGCGCAGAAGTAGTGCGGGACCCAGAATATGGGTGGCGCTTTACTCACAAGTAGGTGTTCCTTGCTGGGTGTTGCGTCCCACATACCTGACCCCAGTTTTGGCTAGTCCGATCCCACATAACCGACTCCAGCTCAGGGGGGTCGGATCCCACATAGATGAACCCAGTTAGAGGGGGGTAAATCCCACATAACTGTACCCACTTTCGGGGGGAGAAATCCCACGAATCCGACCCCACCTCAAATGGTGTCTCACTCCATGTCTAAAGAGTCATGGAGGGGTCACATGAATACACGAACGAGGAGACGGCTAGTGGAACGAAAGATTGTTGAGAAGCTGCGTGAGGGGATCGGCGTAAACCGGATCTGCCGGGAGCTTAAAGTTGGTAAACGCAGGGTCAAGGACACCTGCCAGAGAGCGCTCGAAGCTGGGTACCTAGACGGGTCGACCCCGATGCCGGCATATCCTGAGGCGCTCTTTCCAGACCCTGCCGACGGACGAGCCCAGAAGGAGTCTCAAGGGTGGAAGGAACTCACGCAGCACCTTGAGTGGATTAAGGAACGACTTGAGAGTAATTGGCACGCGATAACCGTGTACGAAGAGTTGCCAGTTAAGGTAACTCGGTCATGCTTCTATCGGTTCCTGGCTAAGCAGGGACTCACCAAGGGACTGCATCGAGAGCAACTACGGGTCGTGCCCGAGATCGTGCATGTGCCTGGTGAGGCTCTACAAGTCGATTGGGGACATCTGTGGACGGCTACTAATGCGGAGGGGAGGAAGATCAAGATCTGGGTGTTTGCCGGCGTGCTGGGATACTCACGGGTCATAACGGCTCGGGTCATGACCGAGTGCGATCAGCAACGCACCCTCTCTGCTCTTGCTGAGTTGTACGAAGCGATCGGCGGAGTGCCAAGACGCACTACGTCTGACAATCCTAAGGTGTTCGCGCTGAAAGCCGACAAGTACGAGCCGACTATCCATCCCATCTATGAGCGATTCGCGAGCCACTACGGAACTACCATCGAGTGCCTCATGCCGAAAACTCCTCAACAGAAAGGAAAGGTGGAGAGGATTATTCCCTACCTCCGTAGACTGTTAGAAGCGTTTCTTGGCGATAAAAGTGATGTGGCAGCGATTCAAGCCTACCTCGACCGAAAACTTACCCTGGCTACTGAGCGTTGCCACGGCACCACTCGGGAGCGTCCAATTGACCGATGGCGTAACGAGGAGCAGCCTGCTCTCAAAACCCTCCCCGCGCTTCCCTACGATATGGAGCACTACCACCAGGGGCGGGTACGCCGGGACGGTCACGTTCGATTCCTTGGGAAGTACTACTCGGTATCTGAGGAGTTCATAACCAAAGAGGTGGTAGTCATCGGCAACTCCCGCCAGGTGGCGATTTACCATGAAAATAGGCTCATAGAGACCCATGAGCGAGTTCTGGACCGCACTCGAACGAAATCCACAAAGCCGCATCACCGCAAACCGTGGGAGCAGGTGTGTGACAACCACGAGGGATTAACGGCACAAGCTCTTAAGATCGGTCCCTGTGTCGCGCAGTTGGTGGAGAAGATACTCCTCAAAGGAGATGGATTTATCGACTATCGTCGAATCTGGGGAATTCTCTCCCTGGTAAAAACCTACCCGAACGATGAAATAGACGCCGCGTGTGAGGACGCTCTTCTTCATGACTCGCTCTCGTACGCCGCTGTGAGGAGCTACCTCATTAACGCAAGCTCAGCTCAAGCACTTAACGCTACGGAGGGGTCGCTCTCCAAGACATTCTCAAGTCGATTCCAGCGAGACATTAGCGAGTACTCACAGATGTTATTAAGCCTTGGCACTACAAAAGGAGATGATGCCTATGAACACTGAAACCATACGACAACAACTACAGGAGCTGCGACTTAAGACCGCGGCCGCGGAGGTGGAAGCTATCCTTACCAGTCAGAAAAAGACTGTGTCCCTTGAGTGGCTCTCAATTCTCCTCTCTCATGAGATCGACGCTCGGCGAGAGCACGCCGTACAGTGCCGGATCCACCGAGCGGAGTTTCCAGAGATCACCTCGCTGGAATCGTTCGACTGGGAGTTCAACCCAGACATTAACCGCCGCTCTATCGAGGAGCTCGCCTCTCTACGATTTATCGACAACAATCAGATTGCACTCTTTCTCGGACAGCCGGGTACCGGCAAAACTCACCTCGCGCTCGCTATCGGCGTCAAGGCGGTCTATCGAGGGCATCGGGTCTTCTGTTCCAGCGTTAAGCGACTCTCTCAACAGATCGCTCTCGCCAGGCAGAAAAACTCCCTCGATATCCTCTTTCGAAAGATCCTGGCTGCTCGGCTCTGGATCCTGGATGACTGGGGGATCGTATCGATGAAGCCCGAGATCGCCGAAGAGGTCTTTGATCTACTCGACCGTAGACGGCATTCCTCGGCGCTTATCCTTACCTCTAACAGGGACGTCTCAGAATGGCGCTCCGTCTTTCCAGACCCCGTCCTTGCCGGCGCCGCTATCGACAGACTCTTTGACCGTCCAACCGTGGTTACTTTCACAGGAGAAAGCTACCGATTGAAGGGAAAAATCGTCGCGCCCAGCAGTGCCGAAATCGCTACGTTAACAAACCTCGAATAGGAGAGATTTTTATGCTACTTTAACACTGGAGTCCGGTACGTGGGATCGTACTGGGTTCGGTTTTGTGGGATTCGACACTGGGACCGTTGAAAACCCAGTCCGGGAATACAGACCACTCATTTCAATTCCACTCTGATCAATCTCGGCATCTCCGTTAGCACC
>WLEH01000161.1 GCA_009704345.1 Actinomycetota bacterium
ACCAATTGTTGTTGTTGATGAAGTTGAACCGGAAGCAGCGATGAAGTTGGTGGTTAAGGCGGCAAGTGAATTTGCCCGACCCGGAGACACCGTGTTATTGGCGCCGGGATGCGCATCATGGGATATGTTTAAAAACTATTCCCATCGAGGCGATCTGTTTGCCGCTGAAGTGCTTGCGTTAACTTAACTCCAGTTTGGCACTGAGATGTATTTGGTTTCTAGGAATTCTTCAATTCCTTCAAAGCCGCCTTCTCGACCTAAACCAGATTGTTTAACGCCGCCAAATGGGGCGGCTGGATCACTGACTAAACCTCGATTTATGCCAACCATTCCGGTTTCAATCTGCTCTGCCATGCGTAAGCCGCGGCCTAAGTTTTCAGTAAAGACATACCCAACTAGACCAAACTCGGTGTCATTTGCAAATGCAATGGCTTCAGCTTCGGATTCAATTCGGGTAACTGCTGCTATTGGACCAAAAATCTCTTCGCCCAACAACGGGGAGTCCTTTGGTACATCACCAATCACGGTTGCAGCATAAAAGGCCCCTGGCCCTTCAGTCCCAATCGCGCCTAGTACTGCTTTGCCGCCTCGCTTCATCGCATCAGCTACTAGCTGGGCAACCCGATCATGTGCTTTTCGAGAAACCATTGGTGCCAACGTAGTTGCCGGATCAGTACCGTGGCCTGGTTTTAGTTTTGCCATCTCGCTGCTAAGACGTGATAAGAATTCATCATGAACTTTCGAATGCACAATGAATCGGTTAGCTGCGGTGCATGCCTGACCACAGTTACGCATCTTGGCAATCATGGCTCCTTCAATGGCTTTATCTAAATCTGCATCTTCCATCACGATAAATGGACCGTTACCACCTAATTCCATTGAAGAGCGGAGAATTCGCCCAGCTGCCTTTTCGAGCAACATTCGACCAACTGGAGTTGAACCAGTGAATGACAGTTTTCTAACTTCCGGATGTGAGAACGCGGCATCAGTAATTTCATTTGGATTACTGGTAGTGAGCACGGTTAACACGCCGGGTTCAACACCAGCATCAAGAAATATTTGCGCAATTGCGAACGCAGTCAACGGCGTCTCAGTTGCTGGCTTAACTACAACTGCATTTCCAGCAGCAAGTGCTGGTCCAATTTTTCGTGTCATCATGGCCGCAGGGAAGTTCCATGGTGTGATCAAATAAGCGATACCAATTGGTTGCTTAACTGTAAGGATTCGATGCACTCCAGATGGGGCGGTTCTTAACTCGCCACCAATTCGAACTGTCTCTTCAGAGAACCAACGCAAGAATTCAGCAGCATAAACAACTTCATTTCTAGCTTCAATTAGAGTTTTGCCGCTTTCCAGTGTCATTAATAATGCAATGTCATCAGCGCGCTCAACCATCAGATCATAAGATCGACGCAGAATCTCAGCGCGATCGCGCGGTGGCACTTTGGCCCACTTCTGCTGAGCCAGGTGCATTTCATCAAGCACATTAAGTAGGTCTTTTCCGGTGGCGTTTCCGACAGTTAACAGCACCTCACCATTGGCTGGATCAGTCACCGGAATTGGCTCACCGGTGGTGGCGCTCCATTTGCCAGCCAACAATGACTGGTGCGGAACGGCCTTTAGCACCGATTCCGCGCGCGCTCGATCCGATATTGGGGCAGTAAGTGGGAGCGTTGAATTTGTCATGACCTCATCCTCTCACGAGCCAGGGGCGACACGCAGCAGATGCTGCTCAAGGTGGGGGTAAAACCAGTAGAGACTATGGCCATGGAAAAGCACGCTTCCCCCGTGCCAGCCCAGTCGCAGCCGCGGCTGGCGCCTGCACAGGCCTCATTTCAATTAATCCGCGGCAGTTCAATGTTGCTGCTATTTATCGGACTGATAATGGTTTTGAGCTCTTCTTTTTACGAGTCAAAGCTGGTTTACGGTAGTGAATTCGCCATTTTTATCCGACAGGCTTTTTATGCCATGCTCGGTGCAATTGCACTGATAGCGCTGGCAAAAATGGATTTGGCAGTGTTGCGCAGATTGACTCCACTCCTGATGGCGAGCGTGATTTTCTTGCTGCTGTTGGTTTTCGTTCCAGGGCTTGGTTCGACAGTTGGTGGGCAGACTAACTGGTTAGATTTTGGATTTGGTATCCGATTACAACCAAGTGAATTTGCCAAGTTTGCACTGATTGTTTTTGGTGCACATCAATTAGCAAATCGAAAACATTTATTGGGCAATGCATCGAAGTATGTTTCGCCAGTAATAATTTCTACCGGCTTGGTATTACTATTAATCGTAATTGCAGGCGATGTTGGAAATGCAGTGATTATTGGTATCTCAATTGCCATTATGTTGTTCGTTGCTAACGCGCCAATGCGATACTTTGTATCGGCTGGCTTAATAGGCATTGGTTTGATTGGAATTTTGGCATATTCGCGTCCTTATCGAATGCAACGAATTACGTCATGGCTTAATCCTGAAGCCGATCCAGAGGGAGTTGGCTTTCAAGCAATGCATGCCAAGTTTGCCTTGGCCTCGGGCGGATTTTTTGGCCAAGGGCTTGGTGCGAGCCGAGAAAAATGGGGGACTTTGCCTGAAGCGCATACCGACTTTATCTTCGCGGTCATTGGCGAAGAGTTAGGCTTGCTAGGCGCACTTACGATTTTGGTTCTGTTTATGATTCTTTGCATCTCTATAATTTCTTTAGGCAGACATACTGATTCAGACTTTATTCGTTATGTTTGTGCGGGTTCAGTGGGTTGGATTGGCGGCCAAGCCATGATCAACATTGGTGCAGTGCTGGGCGTGCTGCCAATTATGGGAGTTCCGCTGCCATTGGTATCAACTGGTGGATCAGCATTGATTCCAACTCTGGCGATGATTGGTTTGTTGTTAGCTTTTGCCCAAAAGGAAATCTCCAGGTCGATGAAATTTGAAAGTACAGTGAAGAAATAAACATGCGAGTAGTGCTAGCAGGTGGCGGAACCGCCGGGCATATCGAACCAGCATTAGCAATCGCAGCTGAATTGGAGCGACAACAGCTGGCCACTGTCTCTGATATTCACTTTATCGGCGGTTTTCGTGGTTTGGAAGGTCGAATAGTGCCAGCTCGCGGGTACCAATTGCATCAAATTAAAATTGTTGGTTTTCCTCGCAAGATTAACTTTCAGTTGATAAGTTACCCTTGGCAATTCATAAAAGCTGTGCTTGATTTACGTAATCTCTTCAAAAAAGTCAAACCAACTTTTGTGATGGGTTTTGGCGGTTATGTTGCCGCTCCAAGCTATGCTGCAGCAAAACTTTTACGAATTCCAATTGTTATTCATGAGTCCAATGCGCGGCCGGGAGTCACCAATCAACGCACGGCAAAGCACGCAGCGTTAGTAATTGAAAGCTTTGCTCGAAGTCTGCC
>WLEH01000162.1 GCA_009704345.1 Actinomycetota bacterium
ATAAACATCAGCGAAGTGAGTTAATTTAATCGCTGGTGTGATACCACCAATCTGAGTGATATGGCAGCGAATGTAATCAAGTTGTCGATTTTGAATTAGTGGAAGATATTCGCTTGGGTGGGTAAACAATTCCCCGATCGCAATTGGAATTGCAGACTGACTGCGCAGCTGTGCTAAATATCCAGTGTCATCAGGTGAAACTGGATCTTCCAGAAAAAACAAATTAAATTGCTCAAGTTGTTTTGCTAAATTAATTGCAGCATTTGGCGAAATTCGCTCATGCACATCATGGATGTAGTTGTATTCCGCTGGCAAATTCTCACGCAAGTATTCAAACAATTTTGGAACTGCTGTTAAATATGCCACTTCATCCCAGCGAGCCGTTTGTTCGCTTAATCGATAACTCTGCGAAGGTTGCGTACCAAATTTAGTTTCTTCAGCTTTCCCGATACCGTAGCTCGCATTATTTGCTAGCGCTACTTGCACCCGAAAATTTTTAAAGCCGGACTTTGCTAATTTTGCGATGTTCTGGGCGATCTCAGTTTCACTGCTGCCGTTTACGTGAACATAAGTTGCTAATTCATCTCGAACTTTGCCACCAAAGAGTTGATAGGCCGGCAGATTGGCAACTTTGCCTTTGATATCCCACAGCGCTTGATCCACTCCAGCTAATGCATTATTCATAACTGCACCACCGCGCCAATAGCCAGATAGATACAGCGCGCTGTGAATATCGGAGATATCAGCTGGATCGCGACCAATCAGCATTGGCTTTAAGTACTGCTCAATTTCTGTCACAACAGTTAGGGGACGCTGGGTGAAGGTGGCACAACCCAAGCCATACAGGCCATCGGTATCCGTGAGGACTTTCACCACCACCAGGCGTATTCCGGCTGGGGCAGTAACGATTGCCTGGACGTCAGAAATTTTCATCAGGGGTTAAAAATACTGCAAAAATCTCTTGCAATCTAGGGGCCAGAGTGCGAAACTTCCTTTCATGACCTTGGTGGATCTGACCCAGCTCGTAACTGAGCAGGCTGGTACGAAGTATCAGAATCTGCATTCCATGTCGGTAGCCGAGTTGGCTCACGCCATGAATGAGAATGATCAAGCAGTTGCTGATGCGGTGAATCGGGAGATGAAAACCATAGTTTCGGCAATTGAGCAGATTGTGCCGCGGATGAAGATGGGTGGCCGGCTTGTTTATGTTGGCGCTGGCACCTCTGGCCGACTTGGGGTGCTCGACGCCTCAGAATGCCCACCAACATTTAATGCCAAACCAGACCAGGTAATCGGAATTATCGCTGGTGGCGATACCGCACTTCGCACTTCAATTGAAGGTGCCGAAGATGATGCTGAATTAGCAATTGCAGAATTAACTAAATTAGATCTATCGGCAGCTGACACGGTAGTTGGTATTGCGGCAAGTGGTCGCACGCCATATGCCATTGCTGCGATGGATTACGCCCGCAGTCGCGGCGCGCTAGCGATTGGTCTTGCCTGCAATAAAGGCACTGAGTTAGGTCGAAGAGCAGATATTGGAATTGAAATCGATTGTGGACCAGAGTTGTTGGCAGGATCAACGCGAATGAAATCTGGCACCGCCACCAAAATGGTGCTAAATATGATTTCAACTATCGCAATGGTGCGATTAGGCAAAGTCTATAAAAACTTTATGGTTGATGTGCAGAATTCAAACATTAAGCTACAAACTCGCAGCGTAAATATGATCTGCACTATTTTGGATGTTGATGCAAGTACTGCTTTAACTGCGCTAAACGACGCAAAGGGCAGTGTGCGAAAAGCTTTAGTGATGTTGGCAAATGACGTCTCACTTGAGCGCGCTGAAGAAATGTTAGCTACTACATCTAATGATCTCACCTACCTACTTAACGGACACCAAAATGGCTGAAACCGGAAAAGTAGTTGCAATGCCAAATCTAGATCCAATTATCTCAATTCGATCTAGTTACAAAGGTTTCTCTCCACCAGAGCAGCGCTGTGCTGACTTGATATTGCATTCTGCGCAAGCTGTAACACAAATGTCAATCACAGATTTTGCTATCAAGGCTGATACATCAGAAGCAACCGTAGTTAGATTTTGTAAGAAGCTTGGTTTTCCTGGGTATCCAAAACTTCGTATCGCGCTTGCAACAAATGTTGGCTTTCGTGCTGGCATCACAATTAACGATGAAAATGAAATTGAGCTTGGCATTAGTCATGATGATTCCACCAGTGAAATCATTAGTAAAGTTGGTTCATCTGCCAGCATGACGATTGCAATGACATCACAGCTAGTTAATGCCGAAACCTTGGATTCACTTACTGAAGCACTGTATGAAGCTCGAACAATTGGCGCCTTTGGTGCTGGTGCTAGTGGCCTAGTCGCAGCTGACATTAGCTATAAATTCAATCGATTGGGACATGCCTGCGTGCATTGGGCAGATCACCATGCAGCGTTAACCTCAATTTCAACTCTGCGTGAAGGCGATGTGCTGTTTTTAGTCTCACATTCGGGCAATACGCCCGAAACGATTGCGGTTGCAACAGAATTTAAGAATCGTGGCGTATTAATAGCCGTGATAACTAATTCACCTCGAAGTGGGTTAGCTCAAGTTGCTGACTTTTTGTTCTTGACGCAAGCGGAACGAAATGTGGTTCGAGTTGGAGCTACAGTCAGCCGCATTGCACAGTTGTTGATTGTTGATTGCATTGCAATCGCAGCAGCTAGACGCTCATGGGAGATATCCCGTGCAGCGCTCACCGATGCCTCGGCCGCAATTGAGAGGCAGATTAACTACAAGGATTGGCTCTACGAAGGGTCAATTGCTTCCGCCACCGAATCATTGGGAGGTTGAAACCAATGAAACATGGAAGCAGTATCGAAACAAGGGAGAACGCCATGGGGAAACCCGCAATTAAGGGTTACAAGAAGTTTGCAGCTCTTGTAATCGCGGCTGTTATTGGTATTACTGGTGCAATCATTGCGCCAGCTAATGCAAAGACAGTCAAGTTAACATTTTGGAGCTGGCGCGTAGAAGATAAAGCCTTCTACGAGCAGGTTATTTCAGATTTCCGTGCAGCTAATCCAGCACATAGAAACATTGAAATTACCTTCCAGGCCTATCCAAATGCTGAATACGCAACAATTTTGTCTTCAGCAATGGCTGCAGGCAAAGGTCCAGACATCGTTCATGCTCGTGCCTACGGTGCACTTGACCAGCTAATTGTGCCTGGTTACTTAAGCCCAATTAAGCCACAAGAAGTAAAGGGCCTTAATACTTATAACAAGAGCATTGTTGATTCAATGCGCGGCTTTACTGATAAGCGCTTGTTTGGAGTGCCTTTTGCTACGCAGAACTTAGGAATCTTTGCTAACAGAGATCTACTACGTCGCGCTGG
>WLEH01000163.1 GCA_009704345.1 Actinomycetota bacterium
ATCTGTATCTCCCCCATCCTCCGGTTGACATCCCCCAGTATTTTTTCTGGATACACCGGCACTATACGTGATACCTCCGAGGTACCATTCGATACCGTATATATCACTCCACCATTTTCCTCTATAGATACCCCCGGGCAATCCGTATGTGGCGTTACTATGTCAATAAAATATGACTCTATTAATGGACCCACGAAAAAACTGATGATACATGAGCCTATCATAATATGCTCTATTACCATCTGTAGACTAAATGCCAACTTCAACTTGACCGCCGTAACAATAAATAGTAGACTGGCTATACTGAAGATGATAATACTCGTGAGCACAATCAGTGATTGCTGAAAACCTATGTCCACACCCGCATTCTGATACGTCGGGCACACCTTCTGACCATTCGTACAGATAAACGTAGCATTCCTTATAAAATCCGGCTGGGATATAACATCGGATGCCTCGACGTAGTTCTCATAAGTAAGCGAGAACAACGACAAACAACCGGTGATTATCACCAGCCTTGCGGAAAATAGCAGCACGAATATCATAGATTGCTTCCTCCAGCCAGCATTCCTTTTATATCATCAATATCCCGCAGATAAAATATCCGCTACCTCCCGGGCGGATGACGATCTACAGAAACTCGGTCTTCCCGTCTTCGCACCCTCCACCTTCTCAACCAGTTCCGGCGATGGCTCATAGATCGCGCCAATCATCGCTCCCACTGTCGCGGCATTCGAATCCGTATTACCACCACACTTCAACACCTTTTTTATAATTGATTCATATGAATCAAATCCGTCCTCCTCCGCAACCGGCTCCGCTATCCTACGCAGACTATAGAATGATAACACGAAACCGTGCATTATACTATTGCGATCCTCTCGACAATCCTCCGGCCACACCCGACTATTCTCCCTATACCATATCCTAACCTGCGGCACTATATCCGAGAAACTCAGATACTCGTCTATAGCACTCAGCACCGACGCCGGCGCATACCCACGGATCAATAGAGTGATAGCCACACCATATATAGCAGCAACATCCTGCGCCACGCGATTAGGATGTGTCAGACTCGCATCCTTCCGAATATTAAGAGTTACTGACTCTAATGGCGACCAGATTGCTATCACCGCCGCACGTGTTAATAGCGAATTAGCCGTGGATTCCGCGTAGAGTCTAGCGACGGACCGACGCATCTGTGCCGCGGCCTCACCACCAGATCGGCCTCTGAAAGCGGCCTCGCATTGTCTCATAATATCCGGCGGTTTCGTACGATACCACGCAGAATACGCCCGGGCCACATCATCCAGAGGAAAAACCGTGCGATCTTCCATAGAGGAAAGAGTGTGAGCTAGAACCAGCATCAATTCACCTTCGTCTGTAATCTGCGCTGGTTTCAGATCTAACATACCACCGCCCGGGAGATAAAATGCCGCAACTATATCGGCATCACTTATAGAATAGTGGCGATGATTTAGTGGGGCACCCACGGCATCCCCGATCAGTCCACCCAGGAATACTCCACAGGTTTTTGATCTGATTCTTAGACCGGACAACTTCAATAACATCTTGTTTTGGTTTACTCTATAAAAAAAATGAGTGAATTGAAATTAAATTACTGGTGGGTTTTAATTAATTAGGGTGCGAGGTTAAGGTATTCTAGATCAATTTTGAACCCGGATTTGATTGCGGGTGTATCTTTGATTCGATAATATTCATCCTGTAGTTGGTGGACGATGCGAGCCAGTTTCTTCTTCTTAAGAAGGAAGATAACATGACCTGCGTCGTGGATGTTCTCGAGCGAATCTTCTTCTCTCACACGATGTCTCTCGGCTATTATCTCTCTATGCTCGGGTAGCGAGAGATCGGCTGTAATATAGAGGCAAACGCGATCGGTATACGAATCTTCTGCGTGATCTAGTTTTTTACATTCGTCGAGACAGGTGTAATAGAGGAACGGATCTTGTTCTTTTCTATAACATTTGGAGATATCCAGATGGAAATAGTACAATTTACATCCATTGGTCTCCACTTTTAGGAGAAGACGGAATGAACCTTCTAGACTTGCGAGGCCAATCTCCTGTAGAGCACATCGCTGCGCTGCCTGAGTTGGTGTCTCACCGACCTTCATTTTCTCTGATGCTTGGGGTTGCGTATCGTAGCAGGCCTCCAGCAGAGTATCGTAATGTAATTCGGGATTTTCTCTCATTTTTTTTGAGGGGAGTGCTGATTCGTGGTAATAAACCGGAACCAGAATGTAGGGATTACCGCTGATCCGACTCAGAGCCAAAAGTTGGTCCTTGTGTCGAAACTTGCGATGGTTTGAAACATAGTACTTATTACTATTGTTTCGAAGGTGGGATGGTGAGGGCGTGCCCTCAATGTGCGCTCCAAGATCAGTCATGTTTTCACAGGTAGTATCTCAGAATATCACGGGAACACTAATAAATCTTCATCGCAGTTACAAAATCAATTTATTGATCGACCAAGTTTACTGAAAATTCATCACTGGAAAAACATGACTACTGAAAATAACTTCCTGAAAATTCATCACTGGAAAAACATGACTACTGAAAATAACTTCCTGAAAATTCATCACTGGAAAAACATGACTACTGAAAATACCTTCCTGAAAATTCATCACTGGAAAAACATGACTACTGAAAATTCATCACTGGAAAAACATGACTACTGAAAATAGTTCCCTAGAAATTCGATACTACTCGCACTTTTGAACTGTAGGGATGGGAGTACCCTGTAATCCATCTATTAACTCGTGTGGAAACTTTAAGCCTCCTTCGTGGATGTTCCCGGGGGTGTGAATAAGACAAACGCAGTACTATGGGATGGGGTGTATTTTCCTATGGTGTTTTGAACAAATTACTATGGATATATGGTGATATTATAATATCATCCTATAATTGGTGCGGAATAGTGGTGAATTGGTGGAATTTGTCGCTAGGATAGTCTGAAATCTGCCGATTTTTTCTTGAAATCTGCCGAATTATACTTTCGGGGATGTTTTTTGGACAGTTTTTGACGTTTTCAGGATTTCGGGGATGCTTTTCGGATGGTTTTTGACGTTTTCAGGATTTCGGGGATGTTTTTCGGATGGTTTTTGACGTTTTCAGGATTTCGGGGATGTTTTTCGGATAGTTTTTGACGTTTTCAGGATTTCGAGGATGTTTTTTGGATGTTTCCAGAAAGTTCAACAAGATCTGGACATAATCTGGACAAGATCTGGACAAGATCTTGCCGTAATCTTTTTGAACATCCAAAAAATTTTGATGTTTTAATCGTCATCACTTCTTCACAACAACAACTAAAATAAAACTTCCATGTCCAGGATTTTCCCGGAACGGTTTCGAATAAAAAAACATCGTC
>WLEH01000164.1 GCA_009704345.1 Actinomycetota bacterium
CTTTTCGCAATCTGTGGGCATCGGCGGCTTCAAACTCTTGCTTTGTTCATAGGTATGGGTTTCAACATTGTATACACCCGTATGTTGACGAATTTTTCCATCATAGCTATGATCCGATGTAGTTGCAATATAGTGTAGTTCATCACTCTCCGCAGAAGGACGCCAAATTCGCACATCCTCCAAGCCGCGAATACGTGTATTCGCAGATTTAGGTGCATCCTTCATCTCCATTCGTTCTAGTGAACTGAGAATATTCAGTTTCGCGTCCATCAAACACGTGTAATTCTCGGTTAGCACTGGATTATCACCGTTCACAACTCCATTCACACTCATTAGGTATCCACCATTCGGCTGAATTCTGTAATTTACGTAGCGAACATTGAGACGATACTGGCCAGACCGTAGGGGAACAATACACGTGCTCGTTGCAACAAAATCTCCAATATCCTGAAATTCTAGTCGGCGCACCTGGCAAGGAATACGTTGGACAAACCATTGAAGATTGCTGTAGCAAAACCCTTCACCCCACTTGTTAAAAGCGGCTAGACTATAGTCAAGACTCTCTCGTTTCTTGTGGGGAAAGACATAATCGTGAAGAATTGTTCTCTCAAGCTCAAATGCCTTCTCATAACAATCTGTTTCTAGAAACAGAAGATCATTCGGCTTCTGAATTCGTGAACCGAGCTCCCAGTAATGCCACGCCTTCCAATACTGGCGACGATCCTTGAACCATCGTGTCATAAACAGAAGATTTTCAGAGCGCTCTTTCCTGAATTCATAGGCTTTCAGACCCCAGTATTCCATATCAGGAGCCATTCCTTTTTCAGCATAGAGTTTGCAAAGTGTATACATACTATACCAAATCTCTTCATACCAGCCACCCGCATCAATACGTTTCTTATAATACTCTATTGCCTTATCAAGTTGTTTATTATCCTTATAACTCTGGGCTAAGTAGAAAAGATAGCGAGGATTATTGGGCTCGTCCTTTAGACCCTGCTCCAAGAGTCGCACATCACGCTCGAATTTATCAGCCTTGCAACCACCGTCTCCTACATCATCGATATAGACTACATCCTGTGTCAAAGTGTCTGTATTTCCACCATCCCAATATTCGTGAGTGACACCTACACATTTCCAGGGGTGACTGAGTTTTACAAAGCGGGTATTATAGTATTCTAGACTTCCTGATTTCTGAATTATCTTGTAGCCGATTGCGGTCAAAACCTGTTTATCAAACTTTGGCTGAGGTTTCAGTCGCATATCTGCATCTAGAAGAACTGCATAGGTATGCTCAGGATCCCAACCAAGTTCCTGACACATATCTACTGCACACTGAAAACTCAGGGAGCGATTATAGCCAAAATGTTTCCACGCGTAGGCATCTCCTGAATACGTCTTACCAGGAATAGTCATTGATTTATAAGTCTCTTGCAGGACCTCAAGCGTATTGTCAGTGGAACCCGTATCGCAAATACAGACAGCATCTACAATGGAAAGTGCCGCCTCAATGGAACGACGAATAATGCGACTTTCATTCTTAATCATACTGAGATACATTAATTTCTTTTGACGCTGTTTTTGAGGAGCTTCAAGAATACTATCATTGTGATCGGCCGAGTACCAGTAAAAAAGGTCTGGAGTCTGATGCTCTATCGCAGCCCAGAGATTAATTTCCCACGTGGTTGCACCAAGTTGTGTGCATTTGACCAGTTGTTCTGTATGAAGCGTGTTAAACTTTTCAATAAGGCCAGTTGGAACGAGAAGAAGGCCACCGCAGAAACGCCAGATGGGAAATGCAAACAGATGCTTCCAATTTATTTGGTCAGATTTAAGACAACCAGGAGCAATTACTTTTTCAGGGATAACCTGAAAACTTTCAGCAAGAGTTGACAGTCGTTTCAGGAAGCGTTCCTTATTGTTGCTGATTTTCAGAATGTCAAAATCTAGCCAAACATACCCAAGAGTTGCTTTCTGAACTTGACTAGCACGCCACAAAAGTTCAGCTTTCGCATTTCCGCGCTGAAAATGGAGGAGTGTATCTTTTTCAGGGTTGCGAAGTTGGGGGAGGACTGCTTCCGTTTGCTGAAATGCAGCTAGTTGGTCACGAGGAAGATGGATACAGGTTGGTGCGCAGACAGTATTGTCGGCTGTATCTGTAAAACACAGCAGTGGTTGGACAGCACTGTAAAGTTGCTGAAAATGAACCCTATCAGTTTCTGAAAGTCCTTCAGGACCAGGATAGACGGCTGTCACAAACACTATGTCTGGAATTGACATTCTAAGTAGTATGCGTAGTCCGTGCTTTATATGGAAATAGATAGAACTATTGCCATATAAAAAAATTTTTGTTGATTTATAGTTTATTGAAGAGGACTAGTCATTCTACTGAGCAGTCTCCTTTGACTCCTCAGCTGTTCCTGCGACTACAGCTTCGGTCTCAGCCTTCTTCGCAGGACGCAGTTCTAGCTTGTGGACTTTGCTCATATTCGCCGTGTCCTCCACAGTCAGACCGTTGACGTAACGAATCACCTGCTCCAGATCTACCTTCTTACCCTGCGCCTTCAGCGTGTCCTTGTACAGATTGTGCAGCTGGCTTACATGGTGCTTGTAGGGCCAAGGCAGCTCGTGGTAGGCCGTCTTGCGCGCGCGGAAGACATCGCCGTAGAAGTGGAGAAGCTGGCGCGTGTTCTTGCGGAGTCGGCCCTCAAGCTCATAGAGCGCATCGCGGTCCTCAGGGAAGAAGCTCAGATACTGGTCTACACTGCGGCTCTTGCGGAGACGAGCAAATCGCTCCTCGGTGCTGCTCTCATTGCCACGGAAGCGACGGACAGTCTGATAGATGTCAGACCACATACGCCACCTCCGGCCCTTGCCATCCTTCAGAACCAGACCCTGCCAGCCGAAACCACGCTCCTGAGCCTGCTGCTCAACCCAGCTGCGAACCGTCTTGGCGGCCTGGATAGGCTCCAGCTTATAGGCTTGGATTTCAGGGTCGGCAGCATCATCCATATCGAGCTGGAACTCTGCGGCGTCCTCCCAGATGCTTACGACACCATCCGCTGCTACGGTGCCCTGATGAACAACGTAGAGTGCAGGCTCCGCAACGGCTTTGACAATGCGATTCGCAGGGTGCTGGAGAACAGTGCTCGTGAAGCGAGCGCGACTGCCCTCAAAGTCACAGAGAAGTCCATCCAGAGCCTTGACACCCATCTTGTTCATCACCTCCGTATACATTTCACCAAAGGTGGGGCCGTGCTCATAGAAGCGAGTGCGACCACCGAGGCGACTGCGAGTGGCAAGCTGGGGCTCAGAACCGTCAAGCTGGAAGACATTCATCATCGTGCCGTCTACAAACTCC
>WLEH01000165.1 GCA_009704345.1 Actinomycetota bacterium
ATAAATGGCGTAAATGGAGCCATTACCAAAGTCAGCGTACGAAGCGATTCATGAAGTGTCGCAAGTGCAGCAATATCGCCATCCCAAAAACGGCGACGGTTTCGGCGAACATACCAATTGCTGAGCTCATCAATGAAGTCAGCAATCAATTTGCCACCGCGCTGAGTATCAAATTGATCCAATGCTTCATCAACTTCTAATGCCAATTTATTTGTTTGGCTCACCAGCCACCGATCAATTAATGGTCGGGTAGCAACTTCGGGCACATCTTGATAATTGAAATTAGCAATTCGACCATACAGTGCTTGAAAAGAAGCAGTTGCCCAATACGTTAAAAGATTTTTTCGGACAATTTCTTGCAACGTGGCATGCCCTAATCGTCTGGCTTGCCAAGGGGAGCCGGCAGCAAGCATGAACCAGCGCAGGGCATCGGCACCGTGTTGGTTCATCAACTCCATCGGGTTCAGCACATTGCCAAGACTCTTGCTCATTTTTCGGCCAGATTCATCTTGAATATGACCTAAGCAAACCACATTCTTAAACGAGGATTGATTGAACAGCAAGGTGCCAATGGCCATCTGAGAATAGAACCAGCCACGTGTTTGATCGATTGCTTCACAGATGTAATCGGCAGGGTAGTTCTGTTTAAACTCTTCGTTGTTTCGATGCGGCGCACCCCATTGCGCGAATGGCATCGCGCCGGAGTCATACCAAACATCAATAACTTCTGGCACCCGAGTTGCTTGCTGTTGGCATTGTGGGCACGAGAAAGTGATTTCATCAATAAATGGTCGATGCGGATCAAGCTCGGCTAAATCCTTGCCAGTAAGTTCGGACAACTCAGCTCGAGATTCAATTGCGGTTTGATGACCTTGTTCACAGCGCCAAATTGGTAGTGGCGTACCCCAATAGCGGTTTCGGGATAGCGCCCAGTCGATGTTGTTATTTAGCCAATCACCGTACCTACCCCATTTGATGTTGTTTGGGAACCAGTTAGTTTTTTCATTCTGCACCAACAGGTCTTGCTTAATTGCAGTGGTTCTGATGTACCAACTTGGCTGTGCGTAATAAATCAATCTGGTACTGCAGCGCCAACAGTGCGGATAAGGGTGCGGATATGCGGCTTGCCGCCAGAGCAGGCCAGATTTATTAAGTTCAGCGAGCACCAATTCATCAGCATCTTTGAAAAATACCCCACCAACAACTGGGACTGATGCGGCAAATTTGCCATCAGGATTTACTGGATTAACAACTGGTAAGCCAAGTGGTCGACAAAGTTCTAAATCTTCAGCACCAAATGCTGGTGCTTCGTGCACAATGCCAGTGCCATCAGCAGTGGTGACAAAATCGGCATGCAGCACGGTGTGTAAGTACGGTGAGTCACACTCAGAAAAATCAACCCAATCAAGTGGTCGCTGGTAATGATGCCCAACTAACTCAGATCCCAGCACGGTTGCCACAATCTCAATTTCTTCGCCAATCACTGCGGAAACTAGTTCGCTGGCGACAACTAAATGTGCATTGTCAACTTTGGCGATGCTGTATTCCAGATCGTTACCAACTGCGCAAGCAGTATTAGAAACCAACGTCCATGGCGTAGTAGTCCAAGCAATTAGCGTTAAATTTTTATACTTAGCAAGCAGTGGTCCGCTGGTAACTGGCATCCGGACATAAGCAGATTCATCTACTACATCTCGATATCCCTGTGCTAACTCATGATCAGATAGTCCAGTTCCGCACCGTGGACAATATGGACTTACTCGATAATCTTCAACTAACAAGCCACGCTGATGTATTTGCTTTAATGACCACCAAACGGACTCAATGTAATTTGCATCCATAGTCCAATAGGCGTTATCAAAATCCACCCAATAACCCATGCGCTCAGTCATCTGGGTAAATGCGTCCACATGGCGCAACACCGACTCTCGGCATTTCGCATTAAATGCGGCAATGCCATATGCCTCGATATCTTTCTTGCCGTTGAATTTAAGTTCTTTTTCTACCTCGATTTCAACTGGCAAGCCGTGGCAGTCCCAGCCGGCGCGACGCTCAACATGAAAACCTTTCATGGTGCGATAGCGAGGGAAGATGTCCTTAAATGTTCTAGCTTCAACGTGATGTGCCCCGGGCATGCCATTAGCGGTAGGTGGACCTTCGTAGAACACCCAATTTGGCTTGCTAGCAGACTGCGCCATGGAGCGCGCAAAAATCTCTTGTTGCCTCCAAAATTCCAACACCTTAGATTCCAGTGCAGGCAGGTCAACACGAGGGGCGATCTCGTTGTATTGGGTCATTGCGCTCCAGCGATAAATTTGACTAGGGCGGCACGATACCGCGTGGCATAGCCTTACTTCTTCGATCGGGCGCCAAGCCAGC
The DNA here is from genome assembly GCA_009704345.1 of Actinomycetota bacterium. GTDB lineage: Bacteria > Actinomycetota > Actinomycetes > S36-B12 > UBA5976 > AcAMD-5. The sequence goes on from WLEH01000165.1 coordinate 2,380, forward strand.
GCCAAATGTCGCTAATCTGAAGTACAGTACCGCGCTAATTGAAATTGGAGGCTGCCATGGCAAAGGACCCAAATGCGCTACCAACCCGTAAAGGCGAGCGAGCATGGAGCGAGAAAGACGTTGAGTCGGTTCGAAGCGCGTTGGCCGCTGACCTGACTGAGTTAACTGAGGAGATGGCTGCCGCTGAGGCGCAGGCTGCAGCAATAGCTGCTGGCATGGGCGACACCAGCGATGATCAGGCTGAGGCTGGTAGCTACATGGTTGAACGCGAGTATCAATTGGGCATAATTGAGAATGCCAAAGAGCAGTTAATGCAAGTACAAGAAGCTATGGCTCGATTTGATCGCGGCGAATATGGCATCTGCGACAACTGTAATCAACCAATTGGAAAAGCAAGATTGTTAGCGTATCCCCGAGCAACTCAGTGCGTTGAGTGCAAAAAAGCTGAAGAGGCGCAGGGTTAAGTGAAACGCTACGCCGTACCAATTTTCAGTACGGCCGTGTTTTTGATTTTGGTTGACCAATTGATAAAACTATGGGTGCTCGCTGAACTACGTGGCAAACCTCCAATTGTTTTGCTCGGTCCGATATCTGAATCTAGTAATACCGATTTACTGCGATTTGTATTTGTTTCTAATTCTGGAGCCGCGTTTGGCCTGGGTCAGAATCTCACTTTTTTCATTTCCCTAATTGCAATTACCGTTGTATTGGGATTAATTCGCTGGAGTTTGAAAGTTGCTGACCCGGTATGGGCGGTTGCAGTTACCTTGCTATTAAGTGGTGCTGCTGGAAATTTAATCGACCGAATTTTTCAACCACCATCACCGCTTCGCGGACACGTGGTTGATTTCATTTCGATTGGCACGTTTCCAGTATTCAATTTTGCTGACATCTGCATTACGTTTGCTGCTATTACCTTAATTTATGCCATAATTTCAAAGCGAGATCCTGAAGGGCAAAATGTC
>WLEH01000166.1 GCA_009704345.1 Actinomycetota bacterium
CCGTTTATTCAAGAAGGAATAAAGAATGTCTGATCAACTCATGCGCTATTCCAGCAAGAGTTTGTTTCCCATCATCGCTGCAGTGTTTGTGGCGTTATTACTGCTATCTAATATCAGCGCGACCAAACTCATTGAGTTTGGTCCGCTGATAACTGATGGCGGATTATTCCTGTTTCCGCTGGTTTATATCGCAGGCGATATTTTGACTGAGGTTTATGGCTTTAAATCAGCCAGAAGAGTTATCTATACCGGCTTTGCGGTAGGCGTGCTGGCTGCTTTTACTTATTACTTAGTTCAGATCGCTCCTCCTGCTGATAGCTGGGAGAATCAAGCAGCATTTGAATCAATTTTGGGATTCGTGCCACAAATTGTGATTGCCAGTGTGCTGGCATTTTTAGCAGGACAATTAATTAACTCTTACGTGTTAGTGAAGATCAAAGAGAAGACCAAGGAAAAGAAACTCTGGCTGAGACTGATTGGCTCAACTGCAGCAGGTGAACTCGCCGACACCATTGTTTTCACCTTTATTGCATCTCTAGGTCGGCTTAGCTTTGATGAGTTCTTGAACTATCTAGTTGTCGGCTACCTCTATAAGACACTTATTGAGGTAATCCTGCTGCCAATCACCTATCGGATCATCTCCGCTGTTAAAGCCCATGAGGCGGCTATCGGATAGCCGCCAAGGGGCAGAACCCTGAGGGGTTCTGCTAAGTTTCACCCCGCATTGAGGCGAAAGCCCCAAATGCTCCGGGTTGTTAGCTCAGTTGGTAGAGCAGGTGACTCTTAATCACCGGGTCGGGGGTTCGAGTCCCTCACAACCCACAGTTACGAGGAAAACCCGTTCTGTTACACCACCATCCCAGGCAAAGTGCCTGGTGATTGCGAATCACCGGGTCGGGTGTTCTAGACCCTCACAGCCTATCCAGCTTGATGAGTCTTGCTTATTTATCGATACATTTAAAGTATGTAGTTAGTTTGTGTAGTTACTGGGTAGAACTAAACAACATCGAGATAAGCTGGAATCACAATCTCGTTGTATTGCAGGAATCCTGGTTTAAATGGTGGATCAAACCGACAGATTCGTGTTTCATTAGATAACGCTAGGTTGGCATTGGCAGCACTTTGGCGAAGCTCTTCTGTCACTTTTCGTGAAAGTTCATCTGTTGCTCTTCCTCGAAATGACTTGGCAACGCATATCTCAGAATCTAGTTCTCGTAATTTGACTTGTGGATCGTTGGGATGAGGCAAGTGACCAAACCTGCTTCCAGATGGCATGACAAACGAAACATACCAATCATTGGGCTCAACATTATCTGCCTTTTGAGTGGCGATTACTGGAGCAGTCATCGCGATTGCTTGTGATGCTTTGTTTCCCTTAGATATGTAGTTGAACAATGGCGAGAATGCTCTGTTTGTTGCAGTTGAGTACTTTGCTGAAACTCTAACCTCGGCTAAAACGCAAGGAAGATATTGGCGAAGCTCAAAATCCTGATAGGTTCGTAACACGGTATATTCTTGGCGTTCAGTCATATTTTGAGTGTACGCTGGCAATAACTCCCCCGCAACATGGATTCACCTGCTGAAGGTTTGCGTCCCTCACGACTTATCGACAACTAGGTCTTGTTCGCTTTAGGCATCTAAGAAATAACGAAAACTTGGGAACTGGTTCTCATTAGCGAAAAGCGGAGATTTGCAGACCCCTATGCTTTTGGAAATCTAAGAGTTAGACTCCTTACCATATTGCGTTACTAACCCATATTAAGGAGTGCCATTGACTACGAATGAACCCGGCATGCCACCTACCGTCAATCAAATAACTTCACCTACTGAAGTTCGCTCGCTGCTGGGTGAACCACTTGCTACCCCAGGGGCAAGACTTGGTGCCTATTTACTAGAAGGACTTTTCGTTTTGGTAACACTAGTAATTGGTTGGATCATCTGGGCGTTAATCGTTTGGGGAAAGGGAACTACCCCTGGTCATCAAGTATTGCGGCTCTATTTCGTTAATGAAAAGACCGGTCAAACGGCAACCTGGGGACACACTGCGCTTCGGGAGTTTGTCATGAAGGGGCTGGTTGGTGGCTTTCTATCGGTTATCACTTTTGGCATCTATTTCATAGTCGATAGCCTGTTTGTGGTACGACCTGATCGCAGAACAATTCATGACATGTTGAGCTCTACCTTGGTAGTGCAACGCTAGGTTTCTCAAGGTAACAGCTTCAAGGTATTCTTAGACCATCAAAGTCTCACTAACGAAGAGAGGTAATGATGACTTCAAGTATTGTAATTGGCGCAATCGCCCTCGATCGAGCCATGATCTGGCGCAATGGCATTGAACCTAAAACTGATCCTGAGTTAGTAAAAGCCGTAGTTGACAATGCCGAATATCGGAAAGAACGAGATCGAGAGATGGGTAATCGAGATCGCTCGATTATGGATGATGATTTTCTACGTGAATTAGTTCCCTATTTCGAGGGAGTTGAGCATTTCATTCTGATTAGTGCTGGCACCGGCAAATCCAATGCTGGTCAAGCATTCATGGACTATCTAACTGATAAGCAGCCAGGGCTGGCTAAGAAGTTAGTTGGTCTAGTTACTGCAGATGTGAATGGCTCAACTGAGCATGAGTTGTTAAAGATTGGTCGAGAACGATGGGAATCGTTTAAAGAAACTGGTATCTAACTAGTTTTTTAAATCCAGGGCGGCTTACTTAGTTCTTAAGTAGACCATCAACGCTTCACCCGGTTTGATAATTAGCTATTCCTAGGTAGAAAGTCGCTTTAGTCGATTCTTAGTTGATCTATCAAGCATTAGTGCCGCAATCACACCAAGCAGGCCAGAAGTAATCTCAACTACCAATAGCAGGCCATCTGGAGATTGCTGCCAGATAAGTCTGGATAGGCCTAGCAAAAGAATTGAAATAGAAATTAAAAGCGTTGAATACTTATAGGCATAGTTCTGATAGAAGACTTCCCGATTTTGTGCACAAAACCGCTCATATTTAGCCAGCAGGCTCTGATCTTCTTGTTTACTTAAGAAACTGCCAATTGCCATATATTGCACTTTTTTAGTTTCGGAGATGATGTCTAGATACAAACATACAAACGGGATTAGCCCAATTAGGTAAGGCACGCTAGTTGAATCAGCAGCCCCGCCAGCACCTATGGCAACTGAACCTAATACTGCAACGGCAACGAGTTTATATTTAGCAAGTTCTAGTCGTTGGCCTTGTGCTGCCAATAGCTCATCTCTTAGTGACTTAAATTCCTCTGACATCTGACTCCTTGGCTGATTGGTAACTGGTTGAAAAGAACCTAATTGTCACTAACTCATTTGGACCA
>WLEH01000167.1 GCA_009704345.1 Actinomycetota bacterium
CAATATGTAGGCGGTGTAACTCATGCCATTTTGCATCTACTTTATGCCAGGTTCTTTACCAAGGTTATGTTTGATCTGAATTTAGTTAAAGTAACTGAACCATTTACCAGATTGCTTAATCAAGGCATGGTGTTGATGGATGGCGCTGCGATGAGTAAGTCGCGCGGAAATTTAGTTAAGTTATCTGAAGAACTAGATGAGCATGGCGTAGATGCAATTCGCCTCTCAATGGTGTTTGCCGGCCCGCCCGAGGACGATGTTGATTGGGCAGATGTTTCGCCGCACGGTTCAAAAAAATTCTTGGCTCGCGCTTGGCGATTTAGTAAAGATGTGACAGCACCGGTTGGAGCAGATCCAAAAACTGGTGATATTGAACTGCGTAAAATCACTCACAAATTGATTAATGAGGCGCAGATTGCCGTTGAGACTTATCGGTTCAATGTTGCGGTAGCGAAGGCAATGGAATTAGTAAACGCTGGTCGAAAGGCAATTGACACTGGCGTTGGCCCACAAGATCCGGCCGTTCGGGAATGTGCAGAAGCCACCGCCGTTTTAATCTCATTATTTGCGCCATACACCGCAGAAGAAATGTGGCAAAACCTTGGACATCAGCCAAGCGTGGCAACTGCTGGCTGGCTCCAAGTTGATCCAGCGCTATTAGTTGCTGAGGAAATTACTTGCGTGCTTCAAATTAATGGCAAGGTGAGATCCCGCGTTGACGTACCGGTTGATATCACCGATATTGAATTGGAAAAAATTGCACTTGCTGATTTCACCATAAATCAAGCCTTAGCAGGTAATGAAGTCAAAAAGGTGATTGTTCGGGCACCCAAATTAGTGAACATTGTAATTTAGTAACACAGCGCACTTTTCCACAGTGTTTAATTCAGCTTCAGGTAATCAACTTTTGACTGTTTAATCCAGTAATGCAAATCCCTAATCTGCCAAATATTGACCCCAAGTTATTTCGACTAGCACTAGTTATCTCAGTTATTAGTTTGGTTGTTGGCAGCTGGCTTTGGTATCAGGGTAGACCTAGCGAGATTATTACAGCACCAGTTAATGAAGTCATTGTTGAACCAATCATGAGCAAAATCTTTGTTCATGTGGCCGGGGAAGTAATGAGCGCTGGAGTTTATGAACTTAACTCTGGTGCGCGGGTAGTAGATGCGATTACTGCTGCTGGAGGAGTTACCAAAAAAGCTAATTTAAATGTGTTGAATTTAGCGCGCGTACTGTTCGATGGCGAGCAGATTTTGGTTGGAGATATTGCCAAAACCAGTACTAGCTCTAGTAGTGGGAAAGTCAGCATCAATCAAGCGGATGCATCGCAGCTAGATACGCTGCCTGGTATTGGACCGGCAATTGCTGCGCGAATCATTTCGCATCGGGAACAAAATGGACCTTTTCGAAGCTTGGCAGCCCTTAAAGATGTTAGCGGTATTGGCGATGCGGTCTTTGCCAAAATTGAAGATCTGATCACGCTTTGAGTCGAAGTTGGCTTAATTGGCTAGCACTGCTCTTGCTTTATTTGGGCACAGTTATTGGCTCATGGCAGTTGCAACAGGCAAGATTTGAACAAACGGCAGCGTTATTGGCAGATTCCACTGATTTAGTCGTTGAGTTTCAAATCCGCAGTGAGCCTCGAATATCGGTTGCCCGATACGCATCGGATCAAGAACAGATTCAGTATTCAGTGTTTGTTAAGTTAACAAAAGTTGAGTCGGCAGAATTCAGCACCGAATTAACCGCTCCGGCAACTGCGCTAGTTCAGCAAGCTGAATTTGATTACTTCCGCGGTCAAACGTTGCGTGCTCCAGTAAAGTTTATTTCAACAGTTACTAATTCACGTAGTTGTTGTTTGATTCGAATAACAACAGAACCTGAGTTAATTGGATCAGCCAATTGGGCGTATTCCATTGCCAATAAAGTGCGAACGGGGCTTACGCATGCGATTCCGGAAACCTTTCCCAACGGTGCTGCGTTAGTGCCCGGTTTAGTTTTGGGTGACACCAGTGGGCAATCAGTTGAGCTAGCAGCAGCAATGCGCGGATCGGGTTTGGCGCATTTAACTGCGGTGAGCGGTGGCAATGTCACGATTGTTTTAGGTTTGGTAATAGCAGTATTTCTATTAATTGGATTTGGCAACCGTGCCTTGATTTTGGTATCTGCTATCGCGCTGGGTGGTTATGTATTGATTGTTGGCTTTGATGCCAGCGTGCTGCGCGCTGGCGTGATGGGGAGTATTACGTTGCTGGCAATTTTGAGTAAACGGGCGATAACTACCGGCTCAATTTTGCTAACTGCAGTTTATTTCTTGACTGTGTTTAACCCATGGCTCTGGTTGAGTTGGGGATTCTTACTCAGTGTCACCGCTACGACTAGCTTGATTTGGTTTGCTCCAAAGCTATTAAAGGCCATGCCCTGGAGGCCACCGATTGATTTACTAGCCGCATTAATTGCCGCAACTGTGGCCGCTTCGTGGCTTACCGCACCGTTGTTGGCGATATTGACCAGTGAAGTTCCGATGGTTTCCATTTTCGCCAATTTAATCGCAGCCCCGCTTGTGGCAAGCACCACCGTATTTGGGTTGATTGCAGCAATATTTGCATTAATAAACCCAGCCTTGGCAATGCCAATTGGTTTGCTCGCCAGTGTGCCAGCTGAGTTGATTGGGCAAATTGCGTTGCGAACTGCCGCTCTGCCTGGTGCGCAACTTGAATTAGTTTCACCCAGTTCATTAATGATTTTTGTTTCATTAGTGTTTTTGATTGTAATCTTGCTTATTCGTGCTTCATCTAAAAAATTAATATTGCTAGCGTTGCTGGGATTCATGTTGAGTTATCCAGCGCTAATTGCGCTAGGTCGCAGCGTTGATGGGTGGCCACCTAAACACACTTTTTTAATTGCATGTGACGTTGGTCAAGGTACGGCAGTGCTGTTACCGGTAGCAAAGCGAACTGCGGTGGTGATCGATACTGGCCCTGCACCACAGCCGATTAATCAGTGCTTATCTAGGGCTGGGTTTAATCAAGTATCAGCCATATTTATCTCGCATTTTCATTCGGACCATGCTGGCGGCATTGCCGGTGTTTTGATGAACCGAACAGCTAGCACAATTTATGTCTCGAATAATCCCAATCCAATTCATCAATACAACGCAGTTCGAGACATGGCAGCCAAACGAGAGATTCCAATAATTGAATTCACTGCTGGAAAAGCAGTTCGGATTGGCGAATACTTAATTGAATCGCTCTGGCCGAAAGCTGGGCAGGTTAGTGAAAATGAAAATGACGCTAGTTTGATACTAAGAATTAGCA
>WLEH01000168.1 GCA_009704345.1 Actinomycetota bacterium
TTGATGTACTTATTCCAGCGTGCAACGCTTGTTGCACTAACTTTATTCGGCCATCGTGCGGTTTCTCAACAAGTTCTAGCCACTCCGCCTCAGAATGATTCGGATAAATCCAACCAAAAACACCGTCAGATTTCTCCAAACTGCGTAACGCTTTCATTAAGGATTCACTGAAGGAGCGTCCTATTGCCATGGCTTCGCCAACACTTTTCATAGTTGTAGTCAGCCTGGTATCAGCGCCAGGAAATTTTTCAAAGGCGAACCGAGGAATTTTTGTAACAATATAATCAAGCGTTGGTTCGAAAGATGCTGGTGTTTCGCCAGTAATGTCATTACTTATTTCATCTAGGGTGTAACCGATTGCTAACTTTGCCGCTATCTTCGCTATGGGAAAACCGGTTGCTTTACTAGCTAGTGCTGATGATCGGGAAACGCGAGGATTCATCTCTATGATAATAACTCTGCCGTTTTCCGGGTCTACTGCAAATTGGATATTACATCCACCCGTATCAACACCCACTTCGCGAATTACAGCGATCGATAAGTCACGTAGTTTTTGATACTCTCTATCGGTAAGTGTCAAAGCTGGCGCTACCGTGATTGAATCTCCGGTATGAACACCAACCGGATCCACATTCTCGATTGAACAAACCACTACGACATTGTCATTTGCATCTCGCATCAACTCTAATTCGTATTCTTTCCAGCCAAGAATTGATTCTTCGAGTAATACTTCCGTAGTTGCACTCGCTTGAAGGCCAGCCGATGAAATTCGATCGAGATCCTCTTTATTGTATGCGATTCCTGAACCGGCACCGCCCATGGTAAAAGAGGGGCGAACTACCATTGGGAAACCTAGTTCAGCTGCACCAGCATCAATCTCAGCTGGGGTATGGCAAATAAAACTCTTGGCTACTTCACCCCCAATTTTCTTCACTACCTCTTTAAATGATTCTCGATTTTCACCCTTTTGAATAGCATCGGCGTTAGCCCCAATAAGTTCAACATTATATTTCTTTAAGATCCCAGCTTCATGCAGCTGCATCGCCATGTTTAACGCAGTTTGACCACCTAACGTTGGAAGCAATGCATCTGGCTTCTCTTTGGCAATAATTGCTTCACAAATTTCCATGGTGATTGGCTCAACGTATGTAGCATCAGCAAAGTCTGGATCAGTCATAATGGTGGCCGGATTGCTGTTTAACAGAATTACACGAATTCCCTCACTGCGAAGAACTCGACATGCTTGAGTCCCAGAGTAGTCGAATTCACAAGCTTGACCAATAACGATTGGGCCAGACCCAATAACCATAACCGATGAAATATCAGTACGCTTAGGCATTTTTACTCTTAACTAGAAGTTGTTTGAATTTATCAAATAGATATTCGGCATCGTGGGGTCCGGCTGCAGCTTCTGGGTGATATTGCACACTAAAGGCTGGCAAATTTACCAACTCAATTCCTTCAACCACATCATCATTGAGACAGCGGTGAGTAACTCGGCCTGGTCCAAATGGTGTTTCAAAATAACTGGAGTTTGGTACTGCAACCGCAAATCCATGATTATGAGCAGTAATCGCAACTTTTCCAGTTGCTAAATCTTGCACTGGTTGATTTATACCGCGATGACCAAACTGTAATTTGTAAGTTTCTAATCCTAACGCTCGACCAAATAGTTGTTGTCCAAAACAAATTCCAAACAAAGGGACACCGGCAGCCAAAATCTTCTTGATGGATTCAACAACTTCAGTGGCAGTTGCTGGATCTCCTGGTCCATTACTTAGGAAAACGCCATCAAAGCCTTCACTTAGAATCTCATCAATTGGAGTATTTGCTGGGAATACATGTGTTTCAATTTTTCTTGATGAAAGCAGTCGGGGTGTATTGCGTTTAATACCCAAATCAATCGCTGCAACTTTAAATTCAGCTTCTCCTTCAGCTGGCACTACATATCGATCGGCAGTAGTGACTTCAGCGGTTAAATTTCTTCCCTTCATGTTGGGCTGTTGCGTGACAGCGGCAAGCATTTCCGATTTTGACTGCAACGCATTTCCAGAGAAAATACCTGCACGCATTGCGCCCTTATCCCGTAAATGCCGAGTGATAGCTCGAGTGTCAACATTTGCAATACCCACAATTTGTTGTGTTTTTAATTCATCGTCCAGGGTTCGCTGGGAGCGCCAATTTGACGCTATTCGGGATGGGTCACGAACTACATACCCCGAAATCCATATTTGATCAGATTCAGGGTCATCGTCATTCATTCCAGTATTTCCAATGTGCGGTGCGGTTTGAACCAATATTTGACCACAATATGAAGGATCTGTAATTGTTTCTTGGTAACCACTCATTGGTGTCGCAAAAACCAATTCACCAAAAGTTTTACCAATTGCGCCCCAACTATTACCCGCGAAAATCCGACCATCTTCGAGAACCAAGGCAGCTGGTTCGAAATTAATCATTTTTGCACCTTACCGTCTCTAACTGAGAATGACCCTTTGAATATTGTGTGCTTCACAGTGGCTGGCAATTCCATTCCTTCGTATGGGGTGTTGAAACTTTTGCTAGCAATAAGATCTTTAGTAACTATCCAATTAGAATTAGGGTCAATAAATGTGAGATTAGCTGGGGCATCTATATCGATTTCCTGACCCTGATCAGTTAGGCCAGCAATATGAGCTGGCTTAACTGACATCCGATCTGCTAGTTGCCGCCAAGACATTTTATTTGTTTCAATCATGGTTTTCACCAAGACAGACAATGCGGTTTGTAGACCCAACATACCAAATGCTGCCTGATCCCATTCGCAATCTTTATGCTCTTCAGTATGTGGTGCATGATCAGTTCCCACCGAATCAATCACCCCCGATGCCAACGCATCCTGTAAAGCAATCACATCGGTTGCAGTTCGAAGCGGAGGATTCACTTTGTAAATTGGATCGTACCCTTTGATCAAATCCTCGGTGAGTAGCAAGTGATGCGGCGTGACTTCAGCAGTAACTTTCACTCCGCGGGCTTTTGCCTCCTTGACAATCTCAGCCCCACGGGCGGTTGTTAAATGCAGCACGTGATATCGAGAATCTACATGCTCAGCTAACAACACATCTCTGGCAATTATGCTTTCTTCTGCAACTGCTGGCCAACCTCGCAGCCCCAAGGTGGCAGAGAGTTCACCCTCATTCATCTGCGCATCTTTTGTTAACTGGGGGTCTTGGGCATGTTGTGCGATGATTCCATTAAAGGCTTTTACATATTCAAGCGCTCTACGCATCAACTGAGAATCGGAAACGCAGTGGCCATCATCTGAAAA
>WLEH01000169.1 GCA_009704345.1 Actinomycetota bacterium
GGTCCACAGTATTTCCATCACGGTGCACCAGCCTCTACTCATCAACAACATTATCCGTCACGCAACGAGTACAGCGGACCTTGACGGTACCGCGACCCGCCGGCACGAGACCCGTGTTGTATCCGCGGCATTCCCTGCAGCGCTTGTAGACACCCACGTATTTGCGGAGGAGATTGCGGATGTCTTCGACACGCCAGCGCCCCTTAATCACGAGCTCCTCTTCGCCGTTCTCGGTGCTCTTGGTACACAGGTCGCGGTCCAGGAACTCATGTAGATGCGTGCGGTACGAGATGGTACCGACACCGGCTGCGTCGAGCTGGCCGACGACCTCGACCCAGTTGCGCCAGAGCACGTGTTTAACCACGGCGCGGGGGTCAATCTCGAGCTCGCTAATGCGGAGGCGACCCGCCGCGGCGCCGCCACCGCCGCCCATGAGCTCTTCGCGCCGGGCCATGATGGCGTCGAGTGCATCTGCGTACCGAGGTGGTGCTGCTGCTGCGGCGCTACGTGTAAACTCCGTGCGGACTACCGGCCCCCAGACAATGCGCCTGGCCGGCGCGGTCGCGAGCTCTGCACCCTCTGCAACCACAACATGCGCCCATGGAACAACCTCCCGAATCTCACCGGTGCCCTCCAGTAGCTCACGGCCGGCCTCCTCGTGACGGCGTAGTATACCCACACGCTCACCGACACCCGCGCAAATCGGACGGTCGAGGCGCAGGCGCGGGCGCTTCTTATCATCGATGTCAATCACCGTGGCCTCTGCGGTCATAACACCCGAGCAGACACGTACGCGGTCACCGACGTGGTAGCGACCGAACTTGAACGCGTCGCGCTTGAGACGGATAAACCGGAGTTTGATTTCACTGACGATGGGCGGCAGCGAGCCCGGCACACCGACACGCTGGCCGACCATGCCGTTGCCCGCCGAGAGCGCGGGGTCGAGGTCCGTGGCAATTGCGATGAGCGAGCCCGGCACTGCATAGGGAAGCTCGACACCCTCGCAGCGGAGGCCGCGCACCTGCGTCACTACCGGCTGGGCTACGATGCTCGTGCCGTCCGCGGACGCCTTGAGCACGCCCGGCCGCACCTCAATCCAGTCACCGACTGCGAGGACACCGCACTGTAGAGTTCCGCCGATGACCGCACCGGCCAGGGGTGCTCCTGTTCCTCCTGCATTAGCGGGAGCAACAGGCCCCGGCCGATTGACATCGAAGGACCGCACGCAGGTCAGCTGCGCCGGCGCATGGAGGTCCCGTGGTGGCGGCGGCAGCGAGAGAATATAGTCGAGAACCGCGCTGACGCCCCAGCCGTGCTGTGCAGAAATCGGGAATATCGGTGCATCCTCAGCACAGGTCTCCGCCACGAAGCCGCGAATCTTGGCCTCATTGGCTGCCGCTGCATCGCCATCGATGAGGTCGAGCTTATTCTGGACAACGGCGATGCGTGTGAGACCCATTAGCTCCGCGGCAATGAGATGCTCCAGCGTCTGTGGCTGTGGAATGACCTCCTGATTCGCTGCGATAATCAGACATGCACTGTCCATGATGGATGCGCCGCCGAGCATCGTGGCCAGGAATGCCTCGTGGCCAGGGCAGTCCGCGAAACTCAGATGTGCGATGAGCTGCCAGTCCGCTGCTGGTGCAGGAGCGGGGTCCTTGAGCTGTAGAGCACGGAGCTCACCGGTTGCTGTATTCTGCCAGACTTTACAGTTCGCGTAGCCGAGATGAATGGTGATATTTCGCTCCTGCTCCTTCGAGTAGCGCTGGGTCTTGATACCGGTGAGGGCACGGATAAGTGTCGACTTGCCCTCACTGACATGGCCAAGAGTTCCGATGAGATGGGTGGCCTGACGCTCGAGGACGTCGGCCTCGCGGATAACAAGCTCTGGAATGGAAGTCATGTTTCTACAGTACTGAGATAAGTGGGCACAGGTTTTAGGTCATCACCTTTACAGGTGGCAGGGTCAAAAAGGTGATGGGCTGCCGCCGCCGGCAGCAACAGCAGTAGCAGCAACAATGAACACTCTGCCCGATGAGCCCCATGCCCAACCGCTCGACATCGACCTCATCCACGAGGAGTATGACAACATCGAGATTAACCGGTTCTACTATGTGCGCCAGCGTGGCGTCTCCGTATCAATGGACTACGTGGCTCTCGTGATGAACAAGGGCAGCACCACGATTGCTCTCGACATCAAGAAGTATCGTTTCACAGAGACCGGCCCCGACTGGATTGATGTTGAGGCCGATGCACAGGATGTGCGAACCTTTGAGCGCGACGACGACGCGCATGTCGTGCACTTCTACCGACCCACGGGTACGGAGCCGGCTGGTGTGGAGACCGAGTCCGGAGCAGGGGCACAGAACGAATCAGAGTCAACACCGCAGACGCCACCAGCGGTGACGCCCGCGCCACAAACAGACGAGCTGAGTTAAAGCCCCCGCGGTGAGTAGGGGACAATGGCCGCAACACCGGCATCTATGTTGCGCATCATCACCGATGGTCTTCAGGACCGCAGTCGGCTGAATCCACCGAAGGGACAGCCTTCCGTGCAGTTCTACAGTGCCGTCATCCGTCCGCGCACCCGCTGGGCCTCGCAGTGGCGCCGTGTCGAGTTCGACAACCTCGCGGATTTTGGTAAGAAAGCAACCGTGACACTGCCGGTCCTCGGCGAGCTGATTACACGTGCCACGCTCGTAATTGACCTGCCCGATATCTACACACCACAGGCCGCAGCAGAGGCCGCAGCGGCACCAGAATCGCTCATCGGCCCCCGCTGGAACTGGACCAATGCACTCGGTCATGCCATCTGCAGTGATGTAGAGTTCACGATTGACAGCCAGGTCATCGACCGTCTCGACAGCCGGCTCCTCGAGGTCATCGACGAGCAAGAGGCACCCGCCGAGCACTTTGACAGCACGAATCGCATGATTGCGCGGAATCCGTCGAACTACACGGGTGCTGCTACGGCTGCACAGAAGACCCAGTCCCTTGAAATCGTGTTTCCGTTTTGGTGGAATCGTGGACCCGGTCCGCAGGCGCTACCCATTCAGGCGCTGGCCCGTGACAAGGTCCAGCTCACAGTGACATTCCGTTCGATACAGGAATGTGTATATACCGATGCGCGTGTAGATAGGCGGAACCAAGGTGAGGAGTCGCGGCAGGCGGGGCCGATGCCGCTCATTGCGGGGTGTGGATTCTATCGGACAATGCCAGCAGGGCCCAATATCTATAATATCACTCGCGCTGGCCCGACTATGGGTACGGTGCTCGCGGGGCGGACCATGCCGACC
>WLEH01000017.1 GCA_009704345.1 Actinomycetota bacterium
ATTTGCTTGAAGCTGGACTTGAACCATGGACGGTAAGTGAAGCTTGGGTTATTTCGTATCCAACGCCAACAGATTACATTGATACTACTGATTTTATTGAGCAGAAAATTGCTGCGCTACAGGCACATACATCGCAAACTACTCAGATACCAGATTTGGCGGAACGAATTACCAGTTGGGGCACCATGGTTGCAGAACGCTTTGATCTGCCTAGCGGCAGGCTAGCTGAAGCGTTCTACGTTGCAGCTACTAATTGATTACCAAAAAACAGCAATAACAATATTAGTAAAACTCAACAGCCCAATCCCTAACCAAGTACCAGAATCAACTGCCTGCTTCTTCTTTGCGGTAATCGACAGTATCACAATCACAATTAGCAGCAATAATTTAACAAATATTTTTGCGTTATCTGGCAACGGATATTCTGGATTCTCATCATGCAACGGGTAGCGAATACCAACTAGCGCAACACCGGTTAGCAGCGCCAAGTAAGCGCCGTGCAACATGCCGGATTGAATTTTTCGTTCACGTGCCCGAAATTGACTCAAAAAGCCACCAAGCAAGGCTGCCATACCAACAAAATGCAAAACGAGTAGTGAATTGCGAACGATCTCAAGTGTGGTCATTTAACTACTCCCATTCAATCGTGCCAGGTGGCTTACTTGTGATGTCTAACACTACTCTATTGACACTTGGCACTTCGTTGGTAATTCTTGAGGAGATTTTCGCAATTACCTCATAGGGCAATCGAGACCAATCTGCCGTCATGGCATCTTCACTAGAAACTGGCCGCAGCACGATGGGATGACCATAGGTTCGGCCATCCCCTTGCACACCAACGCTTCTAACTTCAGCTAGGAGCACTACTGGGAACTGCCATACCTGCGCATCTAGATTTGCCGCAGTTAACTCTTCGCGGGCAATCAGATCAGCAGCCCGCAAAATTTCTAATCGTGATTCATCAACCGCCCCCACAATTCGAATTGCCAATCCTGGGCCTGGGAATGGATGACGCGAGACTATTTTCTCTGGAAGCTGTAGTAATCGCCCAATTGCTCTAACTTCATCTTTAAATAAAGTATTTAGTGGTTCAACTAATTTGAACTGCAAATCCTCTGGTAGCCCACCAACATTGTGATGACTTTTTATTGTGGCAGCAGATGCACCGCCACCAGATTCCACTACATCTGGATAAAGCGTTCCTTGCACCAAATACTCAATTGGCTCAGGTGAATTTGCTTGCAGCTGTGCCGCGGCAGCTTCAAAGACGCGAATAAACTGAGTGCCAATGATTTTTCGCTTCTGCTCCGGATCGGTAACTCCAGCTAACTGAGTTAAGAATTTTTCTCTGGCATCAACAACTACTAACTTGATGCCCGTTGCGGACACAAAATCTTGCTCGACCTGCTCTCGTTCTCCCGTTCGCAATAGACCATGATCAACAAACACTGCTGTTAATTGGTCACCAATTGCGCGCTGCACAATTGCTGCTGCAACTGCTGAATCAACGCCGCCAGATAGCCCAACAATTGCTCGTCCGTTGCCTACTTGATTGCGAACTTGGGCAACCGCATCTTCCAACACTTGATCTGAACTCCAGTTTGGCGATAAACCCGCGATATCAACTAAAAAGTTTCTCAGCACGTTCATACCATGCTCACTGTGCACTACTTCTGGATGGAACTGCACACCAGCAATTTTTCTATTCAAATCCTCAAATGCCGCAACTTTGGTTGCTGCTGTGCTTGCGGTTACGGTAAATCCAGCTGGCGCTTGCGCGACCGCATCACCATGCGACATCCAAACTTGATATGTGCTTGGCAAATTCTTAAACAACGCACTAGTTGGTACAACTTCAATCTCAGTTGCGCCGTATTCGCTGGTACCAGTTTTTGCAACTTCGCCGGCAAGGCCTTGGGCGATTAATTGAAAGCCATAACAGATTCCAAAAATTGGTAGCGCCGAATTTAAAATATCAGCTGAAACTGTTGGCGCACCGGTCTGATAAACACTTGCTGGGCCACCACTAAAAATAATCGCAGCTGGCTGCTTTTCAAGCAGTTGTGCTGCCGAAAAATGATGTGGCACCAATTCCGAATAAAAGCCAAGTTCACGAATTCGACGAGCAATTAGCTGGGCATATTGCGCACCAAAATCAACTACCAGCACTGGTTTTGGCGAACTCAATTTAACCCAATCATTGCGAAACAATTACCTCAACGCGTTGCAATTCTTTAATGTCTGAGTAACCACAAGTTGCCATGCTGCGGCGCAGTGCACCAATTGCATTTAACTGACCTGATGCGTTGGTAGCAGGGCCGTGCAAAATCTCAGCAAACGAACCAATGCTTGGGGTTGGAATTGCGCTAGCTCTAGGCAGTGTGGGATGACCTGCCTCAACCGCCCAGTGATAACCATTACCTGGTGCATCGATCGCGCGAGCCAACATGGATCCCACCATTACAGCATCGGCACCGCAAGCAATTGCTTTTGCGACATCGCCAGTTTGGTGCACGCCACCATCTGCAATCACCTGGACATATCGACCACCAGATTCGTCCAAGTAATCTCGCCTAGCTGCTGCCACATCAGCAACCGCAGTTGCCATTGGCACTTTCACGCCGAGCACACTTGTGGTGGTGCCACTTGAACCGCCGCCAAAACCAACCAGTACACCTGCTGCGCCAGATCGCATTAAATGCAGTGCGGCTTGGTAAGTCGCGCAACCACCAACAATTACTGGCACTTCTAAGTCATATATCAGTGTCTTTAAATTCAGTGCATTTTCATCAACTGATACGTGCTCAGCACTAACTGTTGCGCCACGAATCATGAACAAATCAACACCAGCTGCAACTACCTGTTTCCAATAGGTTTGAGTTAGTTTTGGCGAAAGTGATGCCGCGGTAACAATTCCAGCAGCACGCAGTTCTTTAATTCGCGAAATAATTAAATCCGGATCAATTGGTTGCGCATAGACTTGTTGCAACACCTGACTTAAATTTTCTGGTGCAGCTGACTTAATTTTTGCAAAGGCCGCAGTTGGATCTTCATATCGAGTCCAAAGCCCTTCAAGATTCAATACTGCTAAGCCACCCAGTGAGCTAATTGCAGTAGCACTAGCTGGTGAAACTACAGAATCTACTGGAGCGGCAATAATCGGATGGGCGAATTCAAAAGCGTCAACTTTCCAATTGGTTGTGACATTCTCTGGGTCTCTAGTGCGGCGGCTTGGCACTAACGCAATTTGGTCAAAGTCGTAAGCGGCGCGAGCTCGCTTTGCTTGTCCTACCTCTATTTCCGCCACTAGTTTCCTCTGCCGCTGTAGTTAGGGGCTTCCACTGTGATCTGAACATCGTGCGGATGACTCTCCCGCAACCCAGCTGCGGTAATTCGAACCAATCGCCCCTTGTTTTGTAATTCTTCAATAGTGGCACTGCCGGCATAACCCATCGCAGCACGCAAGCCACCAACAAGTTGATGCGCTACTGAAGACACAGTGCCACGATATGGCACCTGACCCTCAATTCCCTCTGGCACTAACTTGTCATCACTAAAAACATCATCTTGGAAATATCTATCTTTACTAAATGATTTTCCTTCAGCGCGAGATTGCATCGCACCAAGTGAACCCATGCCACGGTATTGCTTGTATGGCTTACCGTTAACAATCACCACATCGCCAGGTGACTCTTCACATCCGGCTAGCAACGAACCGAGCATCACGCTATCGGCTCCGGCCACAATTGCTTTGGCAATATCACCGGAATACTGCAACCCACCATCGGCAATGAGCGGAACGCCGGCTGGGATAGTTGCGGAAGCAACTTCCAATATTGCTGAAATCTGCGGCACGCCAACGCCAGCAACAACACGAGTGGTGCAAATAGAACCAGGTCCAACTCCAACCTTTACGCCATCGGCCCCAGCTTCAATCAACGCTAATGCACCAGCTCGCGTTGCAATATTGCCGCCAATTACGTCAACCTCGAATTTACTTTTGAACGATTTAACCGTCTCAATCACGGCTTGCGCATGACCATGTGCGGTATCAACCACCAGAAAATCAACACCGGCGGCAACCAATGCTTCCGCGCGAGCGAACGCATCAGCGCCAACACCCACTGCTGCACCGACAATTAGTCGCTGTGCTGAATCTTTAGTTGCATTTGGATACTTATCCTTCTTAATAAAATCTTTAACGGTGATTAAACCAACTAATTTTCCAATAGCATCAACAATTGGCAGCTTCTCAACTTTATGCTTTCGCAAAATCTCAAGTGCACTCTCGGATGAGATGCCAACTGCGGCTGTAACCAATGGCATTGGCGTCATTAATTCTTTCACTTGCTTTGCCATATTTGTTTCAAAGCGCATATCTCGATTGGTAATGATTCCTTGCAAAATTCCAGCTGAATCAACTACCGGCAGACCAGAGATGCGATAGCGACCACAGAGTGCGTCAACTTCTTTAATTGTCATCTCTGGTGTGCAGGTAACTGGATCTGTGACCATGCCCGATTCACTGCGCTTAACTAGATCCAACTCAGCTACTTGATGCTCAATTGATAAATTCCGGTGTAGCACACCAACGCCACCTTGCCGCGCAATTGCAATTGCCATTCGTGCTTCCGTAACAGTATCCATGGCAGATGAGACCAGCGGAATAGAGAGCGTGATGTTTCGACTCAATTTAGTTGCAGTGTTAACTTCACTTGGCACCACATTTGAGGCATCTGGCAGCACCAAGACATCGTCATAGGTGAGCCCTTCCAAGGCGACCTTTTCGGTACCCACCTTGCTGGGATCTGGGTTGGTTCTAGCCAATTCGAACTCCCGCACTGTGCTGAGGAGGGAAGGTTACTGTGCTACAACTGCGAAACATCCAACAACCCATTTCGGTGTGCTGCCAGCAAGGCAGCGGCTCGGGTTCTAACGGATAACTTGCGGTATATCCGCTTGATATGGGACTTCACCGTGTCGGGCGAGATGAACAACTCCTGCCCAATCTCCACCCCAGTTTTACCCAAACAGATGCCAATTAAGACTTCCATCTCCCGTGGGCTGAGATGAATTGCGGCAGCTGCTGGCGCAGCATCACGATGGCGCTTAAGTGCGATTGCATATTCATTATCTTCGCCCTCATCAAAACCATAAATTAGATCTGGTGAGATTTCTAAGGTGCGCTCAATGGCCCGCCAGATTGAAGTTTCACCAGCAACAGAGCCGGGATGCTGCGGCGCAAAAATTGGTACAACTTTAGTTTGTGGCGATAGTCCCAAAATTGCTTTGAGAATTAGCTCAAAGTCATATCGTCGAATATTTGCTTGAATCAACACAAACTCAATCTGATTTTGCTTAAGTACTGATTGCAAATCTGCTAATTCATCAAATTTTAGTATCCGATCAAAAACTTTAGTCTTTGCTAACCGACTAGTTATAAAGTCAACAAGTCGTAAATCTGAATGACAAACAGCAATTGAACCATACTTTTCCGAAGTTGTTAACGTTGATGAAGCCATAGCTCCTCCTTGGTTGGGTTTGGGGCCCAATTAAGGAAGTTTGATGTTGCTAATACACAACTGACTTAAAGACCAGCAGCCTCGCTGATCAGGTTAAGCGCGTCGGTCATGTTGCGACTTCGCACCACCTCGGTTGGCAATTCGGATTGCCAACCAGGGCCTGCGGCTATTACTAGTGGAGTTGGACGCAAATTGGGGAGTTCTGTTAACACCTGTGGATTACCGGCATTGCTCATTTGCGACCAAACTAAAACTGCGGCAGGCCCAGTTTTACGAACTGCTGAAATCAACGCAGTGAGCGGCACGCGAGGGCCAAGTGTTTTAGCCGAGATGCGTCGCTCAGCTAACGCAGCGGCCAGCACAAATGTGGGTAACGAGTGAAGTTCATCTGGCGCGCAAGCTAACAGCACCGCGCGTGGATTGATCGGCTGGCTTAGTTTGCTCGAGACACCTTTGAATGCTGTCATCAATGAATCAGTTAATAGATGTTCAATCTCAATGCCATCGCCAGTTGATTCCCAGCGTTTTCCCAAACTAATCAAAACAGGTGAAATTACCTGCTCCCAGGTCCAGATAGTGCCGCGTTCGTTAATCGCATCAACCACGATCTGCGTCATGGCCTGCGTATCAAGAGCGGTTGCCGCACGTGCTAGGCCGCGAGCGGCAGTGGTGGCACCAGGAAGTGCAACCACATTTCCGCCGCCAGCTGGTGCGGTGATCTCTTGCTGGATGCCAAGTGGATCAGCGCCAGAGTGGGCAACTCGAGCAGCTTCAGCCGGTGGCAAGCCCAGAATGACTAATCGGCGCATCCGATCTAACAGCGCAACATCTTGTGGGGTGTAGCGGCGATGTCCGCCGCTGGTTCGGTCGCTTGGCGTAATGCCATATCGGCGATCCCAGGTGCGCAAGGTGGCTGGGGCCACGCCTAGTCGGCGGGCTACGGCGGCTACCGTGAGGGCATAGCTGACCTCAACGTAGCTCTCGCCGGAAACTTGTTCACCCTCAAAGTTGTTCATCTCCGAATTCTGCGACCAGTAGCCCAATCGCGCATTTCGAGGCTGTGAGCAAGGTCTCATCCAAATTCATAAATTGTTCATCTGTGAAACTTGACTAACTTCTGAACAACTTTTACTCTTAGGGCATTGAAAGGAGCGCCATGGCAGATATCACCAGACTTCCTGGACCAAACGCCGACCTTTGGGACTGGCAGCTCCATGCAGCATGCCGCGGAGAAGATCCAGAGATTTTCTTCCACCCAGAGGGCGAACGAGGACCTACCCGGGTCGCTCGGGATAACGCAGCAAAAGCGGTTTGCGCCACCTGTCCAGTAATTAAGCAGTGTGCCGCACACGCACTCTCAGTACGCGAGCCATACGGAGTATGGGGCGGCTTAACTGAAGAAGAACGCGAAGCGATTTACTTAAACCAGCGCAGCGGTTACGAGCTAGTTGCAGGTTAGTAGTTTTCAGCGGCCTGCCCCCACGATTCATCTGGCCGTTGACTGCAGTGTGTTAACCACACTGACTCTCCCAATAAAAAGGGCCCGGAGATCCGGGCCCTTTTTCAATTACCTAATCAATTAGTGGCTATGGCCGTGGTGGCTGTGACCTGTGGCTGCAGCTTCTTCTTCCTCAGCTGGCTTCTCAACAACTAGTACTTCAGTTGTTAACAACATCGAAGCAATTGATGCCGCGTTTATTAGCGCAGACTTGGTTACCTTTACTGGATCAATTACGCCCCGCGCAATTAGATCTTCATAAACGCCAGTTGCAGCATTGAAGCCGTGACCAACTTTTTGTTCTGCAACTTTGGCACACACGACATAACCTTCAAGTCCAGCATTCTCGGCTATCCAACGAAGTGGTTCATTTACTGCTTTACGTACTGCGCTGACGCCTGCTTTGAGATCGCCCTCAAGCCCTAGATCATTCTCTAGAACTTTAGCGGCATGAATAATGGCAGAGCCGCCACCAGCAACAATTCCTTCATCTATCGCAGCTCGAGTTGCGCTTACCGCATCTTCAACGCGATGCTTCTTTTCCTTAAGTTCAACTTCGGTATGACCGCCTACGCGGATCACGCCGACACCGCCAGAAAGTTTTGCCAATCTCTCCTGCAATTTTTCGCGATCCCAATCTGAATCTGAATTTTCAATTTCATTTCGGATCTGCGCAATGCGATCTTTAACTGCCTGGGCATCACCACCGCCACTTACGATTGTGGTGTTGTCCTTAGCAACTACAACGCGCTTTGCACTACCTAGCATGGACAGATCTGCTTGATCTAGTTTTAGTCCGATATCGGTTGAAATAACAGTCGCCCCAGTTAGCACTGCAATATCTTGCATGATTGCTTTGCGGCGATCGCCAAATGCAGGTGCCTTTACTGAGACCGAGGTAAAAGTGCCGCGAATTCGGTTTACTACCAACGTAGATAGCGCTTCGCCTTCTACGTCTTCCGCAATAATGAGTAGCTGTTTGCCTGATTGGACTACTTTTTCTAGCACGGGCAGAATTTCAGCAACTGAAGAAATCTTGCCCTGCACTAGCAGTACATATGGATCTTCAAGCACGGCTTCCATGGCTTCTTGATCAGTTACAAAATATGGTGAGATATAACCCTTATCGAACTGCATTCCTTCAGTGAAATCTAGCTCTAGTTCAGTTGTGCTGGACTCTTCAACAGTGATCACACCGTCTTTGCCAACTTTGTCAAATGCTTCTGCGATCAATTCACCGATCGCACGATCCTGAGCTGAGATAGTTGCTACGTTGGCAATTTCATTTTTGTCAGCAACTGGACGAGCAGCCTTGCTTAATTCAATAGTTACTGCTTCTACCGCTTGGTCAATACCGCGCTTAACTGCAGTTGGTGCACTACCTGCTGCAACTAACTTTAGCCCCTCACGCACTAACGCTTGAGCAAGCACTGTTGCAGTTGTGGTGCCATCGCCAGCAAGATCATTAGTCTTGGTAGCAACTTCTTTGGCAAGTTGAACACCTAGATTCTCAAACGGATCTTTCAGCTCAACTTCTTTTGCGATGGTTACACCATCATTAGTAATTGTTGGTGCGCCCCACTTCTTATCAATCACCACATTGCGCCCTTTTGGACCAATAGTGATTTTTACTGCATCGGCAAGCGCGTTAACGCCGCGCTCTAGCGCACGTCGAGCATCTTCGTCGAACTTTAAAATCTTGGGCATGGCTTTCCTTCATTGATGTAAAAATCCAACTAGTGCCAACTTGTTAGCACTAGTTGGATGACAAAATTATTTTTCGAGTACCGCTAGCACATCGCGTGCTGAAAGCAGCAAATAAGTCTCGCCGCCATGATTCACTTCAGTGCCGCCGTACTTTGAGAAGATCACAATGTCATTGACCTTTACATCAACTGGAATGCGCTTCTCGCCCTCATCATCAAATCGACCTGGGCCTACTGCTACTACTTTGCCTTCTTGTGGCTTTTCTTTTGCAGTGTCTGGAATTACCAAACCACTTGCGGTTGTTTGCTCAGCCTCTAGTGGCTGAACCAAGATTCGGTCCTCTAAGGGACGGATGCTGACCGACACGGTCTTCCTCCGATTTGTCGTATGTGGACAGGGACTTAGCACCCGCAGTGGGCGAGTGCTAACGCTAAGCGTAGATTCCCATTAGCACTCCGTCAAATGGAGTGCTAATTCTGCCTGGTGGCGGGCCGCCCCGCTTGGAGCCGAAGCGCCCCTAGGGCCGCAACCATCGCCCCATTGTCGGTGCATAGCTGGCGAGGTGGAATCCGAAGTTCCAGCCCAGCAGCCCTAGCCCGCTCTGCTGCCAAATCGCGCAACCTGGAGTTAGCCGCTACCCCGCCGCCAATAAACAAGGTGCCAATGCCATTTTCGATTGCGGCTGCAATTGCTTTCTGGGTTAGCACATCAACTACTGCCTCCTGGAACGAGGCGGCAACATCCGGAACTGAGAGGGCATTTCCAGCTCGCTGCTGAGCTTCAATCCAACGGGCAACGGCGGTTTTTAATCCGGAGAAGGAAAAATCAAATTTATGTTCAACTAGATCATGTGTTGCGGTTAAACCGCGTGGAAATTTAATTGCAGTTGAACTACCAGAAGTTGCAACACTATCAATCTGCGGGCCGCCTGGAAATGGCAGACCTAGCAACCTCGCAACTTTGTCAAAAGCTTCGCCTGCCGCATCATCAATCGTGCTACCTAACACAGTTGCACCTTGGGTAATATCTTCAACTAACATAATTGATGAATGACCACCAGATACCAGTAAGGCAATTGCTGGTTGAGTTAACGCGCCATGATCAAGTGAGTCAACTGCGATATGTGCATCAAGATGATCTACATGATGAATCTCAATTCCAAGTCCACTTGCTAATCCTTCAGCAGCCGATACCCCAACAAGCAGGGCACCAATCAACCCTGGATTTCGCGTTACTGAAATTGCATCGATATCAGTTAGCTTTAGTTTTGCTTCAGCTAGCGCTCGGTCAATTGTGGGCAACATGGCTTCAAGGTGAGCTCGCGAGGCAATCTCCGGTACCACGCCACCAAATCGCGCGTGCTCAGCAATGCTAGATGCGATTTGGTTTGCAACTAAAGTGTTTCCACAAACAATTCCAATTCCAGTTTCATCGCAAGAAGTCTCAATACCTAACACAATAGGTTCGATCATGCTTCACCTACTTGACGCATCATCACGTAGGCATTTTTTCCCGGTCCGTAATAATTAGGTCTAATTGAAATCTGCGCAAAACCAAAACTTTCATACAGCTTAATTGCTGGCTCATTTTCAACCGCAACTTCCAGAAATACCTCTGTGATGCCGCGATTCCTTGCTTCTGTCAGAGCTAGGCCAAGCAACATGGCACCGTAACCATGACGCTGCTGGATTGGAATTACGGCAATTGTTTGAATATCAGCAGTTGTGCCCATTGTGGCCATACCGATGTAACCAACAATCTGATCAGAAATTTCTAACACTTGATACCAACGCGAGCCTGGAATTCTAGAAATTTCATCAAGAAATAGGTCACGATTCCACGCCGTTGCACCGAAGAGTTCAACTTCAATTGCCACAAGCTGGTCCAAGTCAGCTAACTCAATATCTCGCACTAAGTAGCTCACTTCGGCTCCATTACATCAGGGCGACGAAGGTAAAGCGGCAAGGCTGGTAGCAGTGCACTTGCATTTTGCGGAATCGCACCAGCGCCATCACTACTTGCTGCAGTCAAATTTGGTACTAAGTCAGCAACCGTTATGCCAGCGGTGAGTAGTGAATTAACCCGTTGACCTAGTATGCCAGCGCTAATTGCAGTTGGAATTCCAGTTGGGAAAAGTTCAGGGAAGACTGTTACGCCATCTCCAATCACCATCAAATCAGCCAAAGCAATCTCAGCAGGTCGAGTTACGATCGGTGCTGCTAATC
>WLEH01000170.1 GCA_009704345.1 Actinomycetota bacterium
ATCTGGTATGCTAAATCGGCTATAGATGGAATATTCATAATAGAAGGATGTGGACATATATGGTATTTCCATAGCACGGAGAGACTGTTGAGAGATACACCGATGTTAAATAGATATCTCTGATATCTTCCGTGATATCTTCGGTGATATCTTCCGTGATATCTCACGGGTATCTCACGGGTATCTCACGGGTATCCTCCGTGATATTTTCGTTGAAATAAATTGAAGACTTCTAGAGTTATTTTTTATAGAATGTAGTGATTCTGTTGTAATCGCCAGTATTTTAGCAAGCAGACAATGGAGCGTGAGCACCGTAAGGCTCTCGGCACCCATCTGATGAAGCACGATAGACGTGTATTAGAATTTCTGAGGACCTGTACATTTATGGAGCCGGTTATGCTCTGGACCGGTCTGGTATTAGCCTGTAGTTCGTATTATAGTTTCCGTGATCCGATGGCAGCGCTGTTGTATATTCTATTGCCTCTGCTGGCGGTCACCGCATTGAACTATAGGAGATTATCGCTGAAGCGTAAGCTGGAGTACCAGATCCATAAGCATTATAGGACGGTGCGCGATTTCAATCGTCTGTAGGATTCTTCATTTTCCGGTTGAGAATAATGGAATATACAAGAGGAACAAATGTTAATCCGGAGCCAATTATTTTTACTGCGATGTGATTCTCGTAGAAGTTGGAGTGTGACATGAAACCTGCGCCAAAAACGGAGAGGAGGAGTGACAGGAACTGTCGATCAAGTATTTTCACATCCATTTTTTTATAGACACATAATGACACCTATATTTTAGAATATAAATGTCATTATTAGTAGATGGCCGCGAGACGGCATTAATAGAGGATCTGCGTCGCCAGGGAGCCGAGCCGACCACCGCGGGATTAGACATAGGTGATATTCATATTCTGGATGTGGATGGCAGCACGCCACTCTTGATTATAGAGCGAAAAACCGCGGCGGATTTCGCATCTTCTATAGGTGGAGGTCGATATGATGAGCAGAAATTGCGGATGAAAACACATGGGGGTGCGGCGCATCTGGTGTATCTTATAGAGGATACATTCCGAGGTGGGGTATTTCCGGGACGAATTTCCGAGGACACGGTGATATCTGCTATGTTTCACACGCAATTCCGCGATGGGTTCGATGTTATTAGAACGACATGTACCTATGAATCCGCGCGATTTCTAATTAAGTTAACCGAGTGTGTAAAAAAGCACCCGGATTATTTCCGGAAAAATGTGGAGGTTGGACCCAAAGATTATGCGAATATCACCGCCCCCGCGAGCATTAAGAAGATGGATAGTATAACACCCGATGTGTTCATCAAGCATTTCTACAGCTCTCTCCCCGGGATCTCCACATCGGTCGCCGATGTGTTCATAGAGAAATGGCCGACCATTAACCAGTTTATCACCTTCTTGACCACCGCGGAGTCGCCGGCTCTTGCTATACAGACGGTGACCTGGTTGGATCGCGCCGGACGCAAACACAAAATATCCCCCGTTAATGCTGGCAAAATCTGTGCGCTACTAGGATTCAGCTCATAATAAATAATATGTTTTTAGACTAAGTCTAATTGAATTGAGAAATCTTAAAAATTTATAGCAAAATTGCCCTAGGCTTATAGAGTTTATAATTAATAGTAAAAATATTATTAATATGCCTTTTTCACCTCTTTCAATAAGTGTAAGAATTGGAAGTTTTTATTCAGAATTATCACTTCCAATAAAAATATTTTTTATACCATTTTGTTCTGTTTTAATTACATTTACATTTTGTATAGAAATTGTAATACTTCCATTCCGATGGTTATGTCACGAAATCCGTAATATTTATTCAGATATGGATGAATCCGTATGGACTATTAATAATTAATACAAATTATTTATATCATAAGAACAAAAATATGCTTTTTAAAGCTTATTTTTTGGGGTTTTTTAGTAGTTTTGGGTGGGGGTGGATGGAGGAGGGAGAGAGAGGATTATGCGCCGTGTATTTTGATTCGTGCGATGTTTTCTTCTCCTTCGATGACTTGGTTATCGATGAGGAATTTCTTGGCTTGTCTTCGGAAGTCGCCGTTGAGTTTGATGAACTCGGCGCCACTGCGGGTATCTTTCATGATGGCCCCGCCGGTTTCGAATGTTTTGCGCATGACTTTCACGACCAGGTTGAGATCGATATCATCATCGAGGTTTTCGATCATGGTGATCGTCTTACCTTTCATAGTCACCATGCGAATTCCGATGGACTGGGTATAGCCCTCCAGGAAGTTCTTGGTGACTTCGTTCTCGTCGGCGAAGAGATCCTCGGTGGTTAGACCGAAACCATCGGTGCTGAACTCCGGCGTCTCCTTCTTGGATTCCACCTCGATTTTGCGGGGTGCGACTGCGATTTTGGTGTACTGTGAAGCGATTTTGGACATGTCGACTTCTTTGTCGTCAGCGTCGAACACTTTCAGACGGCGAATATCATCACCCACGAACACCTCTTTCTTCAGGAACCATCGGTAGGCATCTTCGCGGCGGTCGCCGCCAATGAGAGTGATACGTTCCGTTTCACCATCTTCGCTGTCCACCCATCCTTTACAGCGGAAACGACGAGACATCGATTCGAAAATTCGAACCTGATCCAAGTCGTCATCCAGGTTTTCAATACGGGTCACCTTCTTACCCTTGTAATAAACAGCGGCGATCCTCACCGTCTGCTTATACACTTTCTTCTTGATCTCAGTGGTCATCTTTGCTGCGAATGCTTTTATAACAGATATCAATAGACACTTATATTATGCTCCTCACCCACAAAATCAATTTTCTCCCGTCACCACCCCAGGTGACAAAATCATCCCCCGTGACAAAATTGATACTATCAGCGCGCATCTTCTTGCCTCCTACCAACTTTAATACCAATCTACAGTAAATGTCAGATCCAATCCTGTTCTATACCGACGGCGCTGTCCATAATAATGGCAGGGCAACCGCTGGCGGCATCGCGTTCTATGCCCCCGGTATTCCCTATAGAAAAGCGTACAAAATCACAGGGTCATCCGTCACAAATAACATATGTGAGCTGATGGCGATAGAGTATACTATAATCTATGCGATTCACCATAGTCTTCGATCTATAGAGATTGCGACGGATAGTGTATATGCTATGAAATGTCTGACGGTGTGGTATCCGGCCTGGCTGAAGTCCGGCTGGTTGAATTCCAAGAAGAAACCGGTGGAGAATCAGGAGATTATTAAGAGGATATTGGCGATGCAGGAGGTGATAGAGGTGA
>WLEH01000171.1 GCA_009704345.1 Actinomycetota bacterium
AAATTCTCTGGGTGAGCGGAAACTAAAGAGCCAACTGAAAAATCTTCTGGTCGAAGGTATCTGCCAGTTGGATCAGTAACTAACCTAATGCCTTTAGCCCAAATCGTTTCGCGAAGTTCATTTTGCGGCATTGGACCAAAATCAAGGGCCAACACCACTGCTGGAAGCGGCAGTACGGCGAGCGCAGTTAGTAGTGACCGACGCACGATCTTTCGTGTCGCAAAACCTGACTCAACACCACCTTCGCGAATTTCTTGCATCACTGATTCACGAATCTGCTTGCTAGATGCATATGGATGTCGCTCTTGCACCACTTCATCATCTGGCATTAATTTGCGAGCCCAGTGAATCGCGCCGGTTCCAATTAAGAAAATTGCTAGACCAAGTGAGATTCCAAGCGCCAAGTTAGAAGCAGAGGTAACTCCTGGCCCCGGCACTCGAATGTACAAATCAACCGGTATTGCAAAAAATGAAACCATCGCAAGGACAGTGAAAACTGCAGATAGCAAAAACATGATGGAAACTTGGCGCTCTGCCCGAGCTGCGGCAATCGGATCAACATCAGCACGACGAAGTACATGCAGTGGCAGCTGAGTTTTAGGCAGATTAACTTCAGTGCTTGATTGCTCGACTGGAACTACCTCATTAGTAGTTTCGTTATTTTCGCCGTGACTCATTTAGCCTTTACTCCAATCCAGATTGCAACAAGTAGTAATGCGCCAATTCCGACAGTCCAAAGGAATAAACCTTCAGCAACTGGCCCATACCGACCTAACTCAAATCCACCTGGGTTAGGTGAGTCCTTGAGAAATTCAATGTAAGCAATTACTGCTTGCTTCTCTTCAACATTCAATGTTTGATCGTTAAAAATAGGCATTGCTTGCGGCCCAGTAATCATGGCTTC
Source organism: Actinomycetota bacterium (assembly GCA_009704345.1). Taxonomy (GTDB): domain Bacteria; phylum Actinomycetota; class Actinomycetes; order S36-B12; family UBA5976; genus AcAMD-5. Next base: position 905 of record WLEH01000171.1, read on the forward strand.
ATAAATTTGCTGAGGAGTTGCCAGCATCAAAGTTGGCGCATATTTACCTTCAGTTAATGCACCGCCTCGACCCGAGAAAGAATGGCACTGGGCGCAGTTAGCTCGGAATAGTTCGCCACCTTTGCCTAAATCTGCTCCAGCCCAATTAAGTTGTGCTGCAGTGGGAATTTCTGGGCCTGGACTTAAGGACGCAACATATGCCGCTAATTGCAGCGTCTGCTCTTCGGTGTACTGAGTCGCTTTTCGCATCACCTGGGCACCAGGAGCTGCCATCGGCATGCGTCCGCTAGAAACTTGGAAATGAACTGATGCGGCACCAACGCCGATCAGAGTTGGACCATCAGAATTACCTTGCGCATCCAAACCGTGACAAGTAGCGCAGCCGGTAGCAAAAAGTCTTTTACCAGCATCAATACTGGCCGGATCATTCATAATTGCAGCTGCATCAACTGAACTTTTCGCTAACTGATTTGTTGCTGTTGCACCAACAGTGTAAATCCCGCTAGTGATTATCAGCCCCAACAGCATTACCACAAAGATCGCTGCTGGGTGTTTTCGGAATCTGCTGATTCCCACCGTTTTTGATCGGTTAGCCACAAGTTCCTCTCAATTACTTAAGCAAATAAATAGCCGCAAAAAGCGCAATCCAAACTACATCCACAAAGTGCCAGTAATACGAAGCAACTACTGCAAAAGTAACTTGGCCATGCGTGAATCGTCTGGTTTGATAACTGCGCAACAAGACATATAAGAACGCAATTAAGCCACCGGTTACATGAAGCGCGTGAAAACCAGTTGTAACGTAAAACATTGAGCCATAAGGATCTGATGAAATCAACAAGCCCTTGTGTACTAATTCTGCATATTCAAAAACCTGACCGGCGATAAACACTGAACCCATCATGAAGGTAATAACAGTCCAGCGCCGGAATAACGGCACATCGCCACGCTCGGCTGCGAACACACCAAGTTGAGCAGTAACTGAAGAGAGCACCAAAATAGTTGTGTTTGCGGCAGCGAATGGAACATTCAATAATTCAACACGTTCCGCCCAAAGTTCTGGACTTACTGAGCGAGCAGTAAAAAACATGGCAAACAAGCCGGCGAAAAACATCAATTCGCTGGCAAGCCAAACAACAGTTCCAACAGCTACTTTTGAGGGGCGGGCCGGATGCGTGGTAGGGGCGGTGGCGGTGGTCATTGGGGTATCTTGCCACCAAACTCAGAGTATGAGGTGGATGGTTCGGTCTTTGAGGCGCGGATTGTTAGATATTTAACACTGACCGCTAGGCTGAGCAGGTCGATAAACAGTCAAAACGGCAGATAATTAACCCAGGAAAGGCCAATACATGCAGGAATCCACGACTTCATTGGCGATCTTGGTTTACAGCCACGATGGCGCGTTCCGTCACGACGTGGCTGCCGCACTTGGCCGGCGGCCGGCCGCTGATCTACCAGCGGTTGAACTTACTGAAGTTGCGACTGCACCGATGATTTGGCAATTGCTGGAAAAGCAGCGATTTGATTTAGTGATTGTTGATGCTGACGCCACACCAGCTGGCGGATTGGGCATTGCCCGTCAAGCCAAAGACGAACTTTTCAATTCGCCACCATTTTTGGCTGTGATTGCTCGATCACAAGATGCCTGGCTGGCCACATGGTCTAAGGCTGAAGCGGTGGTGCCAAAACCACTTGATCCATTGGTGCTCGCTGAAACTGCAGCAACTTTGTTGCGAAAAAAAATTGCGATCTCTAACTAACTCGAATGCAAATTTCGGAGTTAATTAACCAGATTGAATCTCATCATGATCTAGATCAAGCATCAGCGCGCTGGCTGATGAGCCAGATTATGGATGACAATCTTGATCCACAGCTGGTTAAACAGGTAATTCTTGGCTTAAAAACAAAAGGTGAATCAGTAAGCGAAGTCAATGGGTTTGTGGCTGCAATGATGGAGCGAACTTCGGCCATTGAGTTAGATCAAGTCACGCTGGACATAGTTGGAACTGGCGGTGATCAGTTAGGGTCAGTTAACATCTCATCGACTGCAGCAATTATTGCAGCAGCAGCAGGTGCTGTTGTAGTTAAGCATGGCAATAGAGCGGCAAGCAGCAAATCAGGATCGGCCGATGTCCTAGAAGCACTTGGAATTAAATTAGATTTAACTGCAGCACAGGTGAAGCACTGTGTATCTGAAATTGGGATTGGTTTTTGTTTTGCACCGAAATTTCATCCCGCTATGAAAAATGTTGCGCCTATTAGAAAAGAAATTGGTGTGCCAACAATATTCAATATTTTGGGCCCACTAGCAAATCCAGCACAACCAACAGCGATGTTAGTTGGGAT
>WLEH01000172.1 GCA_009704345.1 Actinomycetota bacterium
CTCGGTAGAGATGGAGCTGGCTGGTATTTTGTGATCGCGGAATTTCCCGGTGATATCTTTGCTGAAATCCTGGCGATTAATTGCGGGAAAAATGGGTGAATTTGGTTCGGCGGCGGCACCTAGTTCTACTGTGACATCGTGTTTCGGTTTTTCGAGGGGTTTGATGATCTGTGCTACTTTGCTGGCGGTTTCCACGTCTTGTTTGGTGGGGACCAGCTGTTTAATTTTGAAGCCGAATCCCCCGCGTTTGGGTGGGGTATAATCGCTATCATCCGAGGAATACCCGGACCATGTATCTACATCCATTTATCTATGTTTATAAATAAATGGAATATGTTGTATCGTAGGAATTAATATTCAGCTACTCCGAAGCGCGACAGGGCTTCCTTCGATGCCAGCTGGGAGGCTTCTGTTTTATTGCGCGAAGTTCCGGTGGCGAAAACAGCGCCGTGTACGTCTAGAACAGCCACGGTGAAAATGCGATCATGGGGTGGTCCAGTGATATTCACTTCTTTATAGCGGGGTGGTTGATGGAATGTTTTCTGGTAGTAGCGGAGGAGGGAATCTTTGTAGTTGGTATTAATACGGATGATGTCGGTGAAATCCAGTTCAGCTTCGAAGAGATTAACGAGGAACTGACGGCATACTTCGAAGCCGGACATGATTTTCATGCCGGGGATGCCGGGGTGATCGTGTTTAATAGAATTGTGATCTTTGTACATGGCACCGATGAATGCTTCCATCATAGACCCGAGAACTGTGAGGTGTTTCCTGCCAGCCTTCTGTTCGATGTGGTTAGAAATACAGATCCATTCGTGGAAACCCAGTTTGATTGCGAGGGTTCCCAGCGTGTCATTACACACCAGTTTCGTCTTAATCCGCGTGAGGAATCCTTCGCCGGCTCCACCGTATCGGTCCATAAGATAAGTGGCGATGATACACCCGAGGATCGAATCGCCCATGAATTCCAACTCCTCGTTGTCATCATCGAAAAGATCCATACAATCTGCGGGGCATTCATCCAGTTTCACTCTGTCTCCCGTCTGGGTTTCATATGCGTTCTTGCGTCCATAGGATTTGTGGACCGCCGCGAGTTTATAGAGATCGAGGTCGTAGATATGGGTGATGCCATATGGGGCAAGAATACTGAGAATATCACCGCGTCCCCACATTTTGTTGCTGGGGTTATAGGGGCTATACACCCGTTCACCCCGGTCATTTATCACTGTCGCTGTTACTACTGATGCGCTGCGAGACATGGATTAATATAAATTATATATAATCTATATTATCGCCTTATCATCAATTTTTATTGATATCTTTATACACGGTGTGTGTGGTGTGTTTACACGGTGTGTATGGTGTGTTTACACGGTGTGTGTGGTGACATCCCATAGTTCACGTATATCTTCATATGGTACACGGTAGATTCGCGGTCATAGAGCACATGAAACCGGTGAGAGCCAGCATTTTGCTCCATATATCGGTGGCGAAAATCGCGGTATATTCATAGCAGTAGCTGGCGAGTCCGGGATCAACGAGTCGTCCATCCAGTTCTATAGTTACGCTGAAATAGCGGTGAGTGGAGTAATCTTCCATGGGGGCGCTAGCTTTGACCCGTCCGTGATTGGCTATAAGATGTATGGTGCTATCGGATAGATACCGTGTGTGTTTACTGTTTCGGAGAACTCGATAGGCGTCAGCATTATAGAAATACATGAGATCGTCGAATCTGCGGACCGGGGTTTCTTCCATCGGTGCTATTGATAGCGATAATATAGAGTACAAGATTTCATTCATATTTTCACAGGAATCGATTTTATATTACGCGGAGATATCATATATTTCGATATGATTATCGTGGGATGTCGTTACGGTGACGGGTTCGTCTATAGAGCAAGATAGAGAGCAAGACAGAGAGCAAGAGGTTGATGACCCGGGTATATTGGTGAAAAACTGGTAGGTGTCCTCGGCATCTTTCTTATAGATCGCGGTGGATTCGCCGTGGAATATGGCGAGGTTGCCGAGGAGATTTAGATTGGATGTCGTCGGGATTTCGAGTTGCTGGGCGAGTGAGCAGGATTCGCCTGATATTTTATAGATTAATGCCGTGGTGGATCCCTGGATAATGACGATAGTGTTATCCATGAGTTTCATCTGGATGGGGTGTGATCCCTCGGGAAGAGCCACGATTATTCGGTGAATAATATCGCCATTTTCGTCTAGAATATAGAGATTATAGCTGGTGCGCCATTTATAGTCCACGACCGGTCCTACCGCCACAATGTTCTGGTGAATCTGGCAGGTCATCATAGTAGGTCTGCTGTTGATATCGCTGATGTTCCAGCGGGGTATGAATCTGCGCCCAGAGAGTTGAAAGAGATAGGTGAATTTGCGTTTCACCTGTATATCCGGGGTATTATAGCAGCCGATCGTGGCGGTGTCATTATAGATAGATAGTGATGCCCCGAAATTAAGCGCGGAATATGGTGATAAAATGGTGTGGATCAGGGTGAACTGTGGTGTGAGGACTTCGTTCAGTTTATAGTAAAAAACCGCACCGAAAACGTTGTATTTTGGGGCGGATACTAGTAGTTTATCGTTGTGAATGGCGATGTCAGTGGCGAAACTTTCGTCGGGTGTGGGTGGCGATAATGTCTGGATGTGACGAAGTACACGGTGGGTATATTGAAAGATTTCCACTGTGTTTTTAGAGGTTGAAACCGCCAAATATCTGGAGGATGCAACGGATTTACGAATGGAATATTCGACTGGGACTCTATAGATTGCATCCATTTATGAATGTGGTCAATAAAAAATATGATATAACCGGGTGGAAGGCGAGTATGGCTCGATTATTTCCGGGGGATGGTTGAGGCGGATGCCGCCGCAGCTCCCTCGCTCATATCCACGGGGTTGCGAGTGAAGATCCCGTTTGCCGCTAGAATGTGATCGATTTCTTCTTGTGATCCACAGATGTATGGTGGAATATGGTGGTTGCCGGTGTTAAGGGTAATGAAGATATTCTGTCCGCCATATTCTTCGTTAACGGACTGTAGACTATCGTTGGTTAGATCGATGAGTGTGTGGATTTTGGTGAAGTTATCTTCGTCGATTTTGCGGTCTTTCCAGCAGAGGTGTATCTCGTGTTGTAGTTGAATCAGGCCGCGGATTAAGATGTGAAGGATGTTGGAGATAAGTATGTTTTTCTGGCGGTGTTTCTGGAGTTTATAGAGTTTATTGCCC
>WLEH01000173.1 GCA_009704345.1 Actinomycetota bacterium
GAAATTACGCCAAATGTTAAGGCTGAATCTCTACCTATATTTGCTGATATGTGTCCATAATGTATTCCGGTTGCTGATTCCTCAGTCAAAACTACGAACTTAACGATCGCGCCTTTGCCAATGTTTATTGCCAAACTTAATGCCGTATTGCCCTGACATCTATCACGCAACACTATTTGAGTTTCAACTTGTTCCAAAACATTTATCTCAACAGCAGAATTAGATTCACTTGTTGCAGCAAAATCAAGTTCCACCAATTTACCGTTAGCAGCCTTATCTACAGAGACAATAAATTGATTATGTTCTGCAGCCAGGGCAGTTGCAGTGACAACGTCTCGCACTCGAAGTCCATTGATGCCGCCAGTTGTAATGCTGTGAAGTACAGAGGCGTTACTCACTTGAAAATTAGGGTCGCCAACTGCAGGTGCAGTTGAAGCAAAGCCATCGAATTGGCGTGCTGGTAGATAACGCCAATACTCATCCTTCTTGTCAAATGGAGTGTGATCTGCAGGATTATTAGAAATAACTAGCGGTGGCTTTGCGTCCTTCTCAACATAAGTAACTTCACGCTCTTTAACAGCCGTCATCCAACCGCACCTTCCATTTGAAGTTCAATTAGTCGATTCAATTCGATGGCATATTCCATCGGTAACTCTCGAGCAATAGGTTCTACGAAGCCACGCACGATCATGGCCATAGCTTCATCTTCAGCCATGCCACGGGTCATCAAATAGAACAATTGGTCATCAGATACTTTCGAAACCGTGGCTTCATGCCCCATCGATACATCTTCTTCGCGAACATCAACATATGGATAGGTGTCCGATCGGGAAATATCGTCAACCAACAGGGCATCGCAGCGGACGGTTGACTTACTGCCATAAGCACCTTCATCGATTTGTACTAGTCCACGATAGCTGCTGCGGCCACCGGCGCGAGCTACTGATTTCGACACAATACTGCTAGATGTATTAGGTGCCGCATGAACCATCTTCGCACCCGCATCTTGATGCTGTCCTGGACCAGCAAAAGCCACTGACAAGGTCTCACCTTTAGCATGCTCGCCCATTAACCAAACAGCTGGATACTTCATCGTTACTTTGCTGCCAATATTTCCATCAATCCATTCCATGGTGGCGCCGCGAGCAGCTGTCGCGCGCTTGGTAACGAGGTTATAAACGTTATTTGACCAATTTTGGATAGTGGTATACCTGCAGCGCGCGTTATCTTTAACGATAATTTCAACAACCGCACTGTGCAAAGAATCAGAACTGTAAATAGGCGCGGTACAGCCTTCAACGTAATGGACATACGCACCCTCGTCGACAATTATCAACGTTCGCTCAAACTGTCCCATGTTCTCAGTATTGATTCGGAAATAAGCCTGTAGTGGAATCTCAACATGCACATTCTTTGGCACGTAAATAAATGATCCACCGGACCACACTGCTGTGTTCAACGCAGCAAACTTGTTATCACCGGCCGGAATTACTGATCCAAAATACTGCTTGAACACATCTTCGTGTTCGCGTAATCCAGTATCAGTATCAAGAAATAGCACGCCTTGCTCTTCTAGATCTTCTCGAATTTTATGGTAAACAACTTCACTTTCGTACTGCGCTGCAACACCAGCAATCAATCGTTGCTTTTCGGCTTCCGGAATACCTAAACGATCGTAGGTATTTTTAATGTCTTCTGGAAGCTCTTCCCAAGATGTTGCTTGTTTTTCAGTAGAGCGCACGAAATACTTAATGTTGTCGAAATCAATTCCACTCAGATCAGCACCAAAATTTGGCATAGGCTTTTTATAAAATAACTCAAGTGATTTTAACCGAAGATCAAGCATCCATTTTGGTTCGTCCTTTTTAGAGCTGATATCTCGAACCACATCCTCATTCAAACCACGGCGTGCATTGGCACCCATATCGTTCTTATCGGACCAGCCGTATTCATAGTTGCCTAGACCCTCTAGCGCGGCATCTACGGTTGTCATAGTGCACCCTCTCTTACTTTTGATTGTTTCAAATGCTTTTGCAAATCTTCTGGTTTGGCCACAATCGCAGTGCAAATTTCAGCACCGGTAGCTATGGTGGCGATTCTAGTTACGTGAGCCCCCAGAGTTTCTCCAATGGCACACATCTCTGCCTCACAGATTTCAGGAAATTCTTTCGCAATATTTTCGATTGGACAGCGATGAAAGCTGAGCTGAACCAGTGGCCCGTCTGAATTTCCAACCGATGCCGCATAGCCATCATGGTTTAGCACCTCTGCTAGCGCTTCAGTTCGCTCCCGAAGTGTGCTGGACGCATCAAGCCCAATTTCCCACTTCGCTTTTTGATTGCTCATCTGAATCTCAGCGATTTCTTTAATTGCAGTTTTGCCATGAACCTTTAACGCCCAATTTAATGCTGCATGAGCTAAATCATCGTAACGTTGATCAAACGCCTGGCGACCGCTCGCTGTCAGGGCAAAATACCGAGATGGTCGACCTCTACCCTGCGTGACACGAGGTCCAAAGGCAGGCTGGTCACTAGCGGTAACGAAATCTTTCCCCAATAGCCAATCTAGATGATGTCGAATAGCTGCTGGCGTTAACCGCAATTCGGCTGCCAATTCAGCAGCGGTTGCTGCACCCTTATCCAATAAGGCAGCAACCACTCGACGAGGTCCAGGGGTGAGGAATTCCACAAGATAAGTCTTGCGTAAATAGCGCATGCTCGCAACCTGAATAGTAGGCTTGGTCGAAATGGAAACTCAAACGCCGCTGCTACCCAGACTCGGACTACGGTTGCTTGGAATTACCCTGTTTACCCAGGCTGGCATTGTGGTGACTGGCGCGCTAGTTCGCCTAACGGGTTCTGGCCTTGGCTGCCCAACTTGGCCTAGATGCACCAGTGAATCCTTTGTGCCAGAACCAAGCCAAGTTGAGGGATTCAATAAATGGATTGAGTTTGGCAATCGCCTTCTTACTTTCGTTGTGGCCATCGCTGCGATCGCTGGACTTGTTTACGTCATCAGACATCATCTCAAAAAATCCAGACTTCCACGTAAATTTCTTTTTTTTGCTGCAATACCCCTTTTGGGAACTTTAGTTCAAGCTGTAATTGGTGGAATAACTGTATTGACAGATTTGAATCCGTTTACCGTGGCCGCGCATTTTCTAGTTTCAGTATTCATTATTGTTATTGCAGCGAGAAATCGAGTTTTCTTGCAATTCCCTTTAACACTATCGATTGATAAA
>WLEH01000174.1 GCA_009704345.1 Actinomycetota bacterium
GCGAAGAGATGTCTCTTGGCTGGCACCCCCCCACGTTTGCAAGGACGTCGGTATTAGAGCCCCGGTGAGAAATTCACTACATAAGTTTTTAAAAGACCAGCTATCAAAAGCAATATGTGCCCCGATTGTTAAAAACATCGGAATGATATCAGAACAGGATCCTGAACCACATCATAGCGAAGGAAATACCAAGATGAATCTACGAAGGTATCCATCGTGTCAGGATCGCGCTTAGCAGCGTTGCCACAGTTAGGGCAGCTGACGTTCACCCAATTACTTGCTGCGCCAAGTGGACTTGCCCCTTTCGGAGTTAAATCCAATCCATCAGAGTCTGGCAGCACAACGGGTAACTGCGATGCTGGCACTGGCACTTCACCGCAAGCATCACAATGAATAATTGGAATTGGCGTTCCCCAATAGCGCTGCCGAGAAATTAACCAATCGCGCAAACGGTAATTTACTGCCACTTTACCCAAATCCTGCTCAGCTAGAAATTCAGTAATTTTGGCGATTGCATCTGTTTTTGTAAGTCCATTTAATATGCCGGAGTTAACTAGCACGCCATCACCGCTGGTGGCAATAAAAGTTTCGGCTGGATCTGCTTCGCCAGTTTCAACCACAGTCACAACTGGCAATTTAAATGCCTTGGCAAAATCTAAATCTCGCTGATCATGTGCCGGCACACCCATGATGGCACCTGTGCCGTAGTCAGCCAATACATAATCAGAAACATAAATCGGCAATCGCTCACCATTGACCGGATTAATCGCGTAGCGATTTAAAAACAGGCCAGTTTTATCGCGATCTGTTGCTAAGCGTTCAATTTCAGTTGCCTGCTTAACCTGATCTAAATATGTTTCAAATTCAGCAAAATGAGCTGAATCTTTCGCTAACTCATATGCCAAATCTGAATCTGCCGCAACAACGAAGAAAGTTGCACCAAATAACGTGTCAGGTCTAGTGGTATAAATAACAACCGGCTCAGCTCTGCCTTCAATCTCAAACTCAACTTCTGCACCAACACTTCTTCCAATCCAGTTGCGCTGCATAGTTAGGACTTTGTCAGGCCAAGCACCTTCTAGTTGATCCATATCGGCAAGCAGGCGATCGGCATAATCGGTTATCTTCAAATACCACTGTGTTAATTTCTTTTTCGTAACTGCGGAATCGCACCGCTCACATAAGCCAGCAACTACTTGCTCATTTGCGAGCACAGTTTGACATGAGTTACACCAGTTAACATTGCTGGCTTTGCGATATGCCAATCCTTTTTCGTACATCTTTAAAAAGAACCATTGGTTCCATTTGTAATACTCAGGATCGGACGTAATTAAAACTCGATCCCAATCAAAGGAGCAGGCATAGCGACGCATTGAGCTACGCTGTAGCTCAATATTTTCGTAAGTCCATGTTTTTGGATTAAGTCCACGTTTAATCGCTGCGTTCTCAGCTGGTAAGCCAAATGAATCCCAGCCAATTGGATGCAACACATTAAAGCCGCGTTGTACCCAATATCGCGCTAACACATCGCCTAAGGCGTATGCCTCAGCATGGCCCATATGTAAATCGCCCGATGGATAGGGAAACATATCCAGCACATATTTTTTAGGTCGAAGATCATCTGATCGACCACTTTTAAACGGAGTTAACTCATCCCAGATTGGCAACCATTTGTGCTGGAGTACCTCAGGCGCTGGCATCTGCGCACTTCGGTCTTCAGTCATCTCTATTGCACCTGGTTTCCTAGGGATGGATTGATTCTGTTGAACCATTCCGAGATTTGTGGAGCTAAGGGGATTTGAACCCCTGACCCCTTGCATGCCATGCAAGTGCTCTACCAGCTGAGCTATAGCCCCGAACTTGTGGTTGAGTCGCCGATCCTAGTGCTTAGGCATCATCACCAATCGCTGGCTCAGGCAGCGAGCCAGCGTTGTATTCATCCAACCGCCAGCGTTGTGCTGAATCGGTTGGCTGCTCAGTTAGCACGCTCCAAGCACAATTGGTAAGAACCCCTAACGCACCCCAGTTGTCGCGGGGTAACTGCAACAACTCGGAGATACCAGCGCGAGCCGCACCACCATGCGTAACTACCAGCAAGGTGCCGCCGAGCGGCACCTGATCTAACTCCTGCGCCACCGCAGTAACAAACCGCTGTGCTACTTCCGTTCTAGTTTCACCAGTGCCACCGGGGCGAACATCGCCGCTGGTTGACCAAAGCGTTAATGTCTCAGGATCTTCAGCAAAAATCTCTGGCCAAGTTCTCCCCTGCCAACTGCCGCAATTCGTTTCTCGAAATCCAATATTCTGACCAACTTGTTGCTTAGATTTCTCCGCAACTACTTCAGCGGTAATTACTGCACGCTGCAAATCGCTTGCCACAATTTTGTTAAAGTTAATGTGATTCAAAATATCAGCGGCTCGTTTTGCTTGCTCAATTCCAACGTTATCCAATGGCGGATTCTCTTGACCTTGAAATCTTCGCTCGGCATTCCAAGTAGTGCGGCCGTGACGCAGAATAACTACCTTGCGCGTGATCGGATCACGGTGTGATTGGGTAAAAACCATTAACTTCCGCCTTTAAATTATCGTTGATCTGCTTGCATCAGATCTAATTGAACAACCGGGCAATCTCGCCATAGCCGCTCTAAATCGTAGTAGCTGCGCTCTTCGACATGCTGGACATGAACAACCACATCATTAAAGTCAAGCAGCGCCCAGCGCCCTTCTGCTACACCTTCTTCATGTACTGACTTAACGCCAACTTCAGCAAGTTTTTCTTCAATGCCGTCAACAATAGCTTTTACTTGGCGATCATTTGTAGCTGAAACAATCAAAAAGATATCGGCAAGCGGAAATATCTCCGAGACATCGATTGCCACAATCTGGGTGCCAAGTTTGTCTGAGGCCGCTTGACCTGCCAAGTTGGCTAGCTCAATTGCGCGATTGGATGCGGTCAAAATATTCCTGTCGTGGTTGGATCTGGATTTGGATCAGCGTCCAAATACAAACTATGTTTTTGGATATGAAATGCCACACCATCTGGTACTAAATATCGAATCGGCTCACCTCTAGCAACGCGTGCTCGCACATCTGTTGACGAAATAGCAAGCGCCGGAATCTCAATTAGCGTAATTGCTTCGGGTGGTAAGCCTGGATTTTTTAGGTTATGGCCAGGTCGAGTAACCCCAACGAGATGCGCCATCTCAAC
>WLEH01000175.1 GCA_009704345.1 Actinomycetota bacterium
GTACTTGAAGGTTTAATTATCACTGTATTGGTGCTAACTGGATTCCGTGTTGCAGTTTTCAAAGCAATCCCACGACAGTTAAAAGTTGCCATCTCAGTTGGTATTGGTTTGTTTATTGCACTAATTGGTCTAGTTGACGCTGGCTTTGTGCGTTGGACGCAGTCTGCTGTACCACCGCTAACACTTGGCGTTGGTGACAAATTAGTTGGCTGGCCAGTAGTTGTCTTCATTCTCGGTGTGCTGACTATTTCGGTGCTTTATGCTCGAAAGGTTCGTGGCGCTATCTTGATCGGCGTTGTTGGTGCCACTGTGCTTGCGGTTATTTTAGAAGCCGCTTACAAGATTGGTCCAGCATTTGTTTCGCCGGAAGAAAACAACCCAAGTGGTTGGGGTCTTAATGTGCCATCAATTCCAGATTCATTTGTTGCAACCCCAGACTTTGGCCTACTAGGACAATTTGATCTGCTCGGTGGTTTTGCTACTGCTGGCATACTAACCGCTGGCCTATTGGTGTTCTCGCTGCTCATCACTGACTTCTTTGACACTATGGGAACCATGACCGCAATTAGTGCTGAAGCTGGTTTAACTGATAGCAACGGCAACATTCCAAGTGCTGATCGCATCTTGCTAGTTGACTCACTTGCTGCCGTTGCCGGCGGTGCTGCTGGTGTTTCATCCAACACCTCTTACATCGAATCAGCATCTGGCGTTGGTGAAGGTGCTCGAACTGGACTGGCATCAGTAGTAACTGGTATCGCGTTCCTGTTGGCAACTTTCCTATCGCCGCTAGTTGCGCTAGTTCCGTACGAAGCAGCAACACCGGCTTTGATTGTGGTGGGCTTCTTGATGATGACGCAGATCAAGGATATTGACTGGACTGATGTCACTATCGCGCTGCCAGCTTTCTTGACCATCATCTTGATGCCATTTACCTACTCAATTGCTGTTGGTATTGGTGCTGGATTCGTAACTCACGTAATTCTGAAAGCATTCACAGGTAAGGCAAAAGACATTCACCCAATGATGTGGGTTGCTGCCGGTGCATTCTTTATCTACTTTGCGAAGTACCCAATCGAAATTTTGTTTGGGATCTAATTCGCTTTAAAAATAACCGGTGCAACAAAACTGTTGCACCGGTTATTTTTTATTCTTCTCGATTTACTAAATCAGGCGAAAATGCTGGTAAGCAAATTGCAACGTATTCAGTTTCAACATCTAATGTGGAATAGCGAATACGCTCACCTGCTTTTGTGATGATGGCTTGGCCAGCCGCAATCACTGTTACGCCACCATCATGCTCTAACTGCACTTTGCCGCGCAGAACTAACGTAATTTCATCAAACGCTGGCGTCTGAAAAGGTTCGGTCCAATGTGGTGGTGCCACCATTTTGGCAACCGACACATCCGCATTGCCAGAGTTGACCGCACCAACAAATTCTAAAATCTCTTTACCGCCAGGCACTTCAATTGCCGTTGGTGCTGTGATTAGCTTTGGCACTTATGCTCCTATTCGACCTAATATTAAATCTGGTTTAGTCACGCTTTGGTTTTCGGAAATCTCGATGGCATCACTAAGTGCTGCGATTGCTAACTCAAATCTAGCCTCATCATCGCTATGCAGCGTAAGTATTGGTGCGCCAGCTGATATTGCCGCTCCCAACTCAATCTCCCAAGTAACTCCCGCTGCTGCTTGCACCGCATCTTCCTTGCGGCTTCGGCCAGCGCCAAGTCGCCAAGCGGCAATACCAACCGCTAACGCATCAAACTTCGAAATCACGCCGGTTTTTGGTGCAGTTAGTTGATGAGTAAATTTTGCCTTGGCTAATGGTTTGGTCAAGTCGCCGTGCTGCGCTTTGATCATGGCTTCCCATTTCGCCAGTGCTTTGCCATTGTTGAGATTTTCGGCCGGGTTAACGCCAGTAATGCCAACTAATTGCAGCATCTCAGTTGCTAACTCAACAGTTAACGCCACCACATCGGCCGGACCGCCACCGTTGAGCACTTCGATTGCCTGGTTAACTTCTAGCGCATTACCAGCTGCTCGCCCTAACGGTTGTGCCATATTGGTCAGCAGTGCTTTAGTTTTAACACCCGCAGCATTGCCAATCTCAACCATAGTTTTCGCAAGTTCGGTTGCTTGTTCCAAGGTTTTCATAAAAGCACCAGAGCCAACTTTTACATCTAACACCAGCGCTGATGTTCCTTCCGCAATTTTTTTGCTCATAATTGATGATGCAATCAGCGGAATGGCTGGCACCGTGCCAGTGACATCGCGCAGCGCATATAGTTTTTTATCTGCTGGAGCTAATCCAGCGCCAGCGGCACAGACAACTGCCCCAACTTGTTGCAGCACCGCCAGCATTTCTGCATTTGTCAGGTTTGCTTGCCAGCCTGGAATTGATTCCAACTTATCAAGCGTGCCACCAGTATGCCCAAGGCCGCGGCCAGACAGCTGCGGCACTGCGGCACCATATGAAGCAACTAGCGGCGCCAATGGCAGTGTGATCATGTCACCAACGCCACCAGTTGAATGCTTATCGACAGTTGGCAGCGCCAGACTAGAAAAGTCCAATCGTTCGCCGCTATTAATCATGGCCTGGGTCCAGTCCACAATCTCGCGCATCTGCATACCATTTAACAAAATTGCCATCGCCATTGCTGACATCTGTTCGTCTGCAACTACACCTCGAACATAGGCATCGATCATCCAATTAATTTCAGCAGTGCTGAGCTGACCAAAATCTCGTTTAGTAGCGATTAAATCAACCGCGGAAAATGGTTCAATCATGAAGTGCTACGGGTTGCTAAATCATCTGGGCCAAATGCATCTGGCAGCAGCGTTGAAAAAGCAATAGGTCCATTACTTGTCATGATTTGTAGCGTTCGACCGCCATGCTCCCAAAGCAATTGTCGGCATCTGCCACACGGCGCTACCGGTTGCCCGTCACTGGCAACTACAACTAGTGCAGCCAGCGTGCCGCCTCCTTGTCGCGCCAAATCGCTCACTAAGCCACACTCCGCACACAGCCCAAGCCCATAAGACGCATTCTCAACATTGCAACCTGTAATTAACTTGCCATCGGTGGTGAATGCAGCGGCACCAACTGGAAACTTGGAATATGGGCAGTAGGCCAACTTAAGCATCTTGCGTGCTTCATCCCAAAGCAAATCCCAATTTATCTCGCTCATTTACTCTCA
>WLEH01000176.1 GCA_009704345.1 Actinomycetota bacterium
ACTCGCATTGAGTACCGCGCATTTGATAGCGCAGTTAACCCTTATCTTGCTTTTGCGGTCACGCTTTCTGCTGGACTAAAGGGAATTGAACAGGGATACGAGTTACCTGCAGAAGCTGAAGATGACGTTTGGTCGCTAACTGATGCTGAGCGCAGAGCAATGGGAATTGCTTCGCTTCCTGGGTCACTTAGTGAAGCCCTGAATTTAATGGAAAAAAGTGAGCTAGTCGCTGAAGCTCTGGGTGAGCATGTTTTTGATTTCTTCCTAAGAAATAAACGAGCTGAGTGGAATGATTATCGCCAGCAAGTTAGCGAATGGGAATACAAAAAATACCTGTTGCATTAGTAGGTTACGGTGACCAGAGACATTGGACTTGGCACAAGGTTAATTCAGGCTGGCGTTTTTGATGTCTCTGGCATAAAAGATAAGTTGGATAAGGCTGGTTTAACACCAGATCAGCTAGACCGGTTGCTGGAAGTTGCTAGTTCAGCCGCTGACCCAGATACTGTTATTACCGAAATTGCGCACCATCCCGATTGGCTTTCGCTTCCAGCAGATCAACTACATCGATTAGCACTTGTAATTGGATCATCGCTGAAGATCGGTGAGTGGATAGCAAAGCGGTCAGAATTAATCTCTTCATTACTAGTTGAACGACCTAATTCTCGAGATGAATTAGTGGCAGATTTTGTTGCACAAGTTGATGGCTTAATTGGCGATCAGGCACGTAAAGCGCTTAAACAACGCTATCAGTCACAAGTTGTATCTATCACAGCTCGCGACTTGGTGGGGGAGAATGACTTTGTTCAGGTTAGCGAAGAACTTAGCTGGCTGGCAGATGCGGTGCTTTCAGCTGCGTTGATAATTTCATCAAATGAACTGCCAAAACTAGCGGAGCAAGTTTCGCTGGCAGTAATTGCGCTTGGAAAAACTGGTGGAATCGAACTCAATTACATCTCAGATGTTGATGTGATTTTTGTCGGTGCCCCTAAAGATGGAGTGGCAGAGGATGTTGCGCTTACAGCTGGTGCAAAAATTGCTAGCTTGTTAATGCTAATTTGCAGCGAACCAACCGCAGATGGTGTGATCTGGCCAGTTGATGCTGCGCTTCGACCTGAAGGTAAAGCTGGTGCTTTAGTAAGAAGCATTTCTAGTTATCTAAGTTACTACGACCGCTGGGCCGAGACTTGGGAATTTCAGGCATTGCTAAAAGCACGCTTTAGCGCCGGCAACCAAGAACTAGCAGAGGATTTCCTAGCCAAAGTGACACCGCTGGTTTGGGAAGCGGTAGCTAAGCCAAATTTTGTTACTAATGCCAGAAAGATGCGAGTTCGAGTTGAAGAGAACATAGCTAGCAATGAGCAAGGTAGACAGTTAAAACTTGGCCGGGGCGGTTTGCGCGACATCGAATTCACAGTGCAGTTGCTGCAGTTGGTCCACGCTCGGGCAGATGAATCGCTTAGAACTGGAAATACGTTGGCTGGCTTGGCTGCACTCGCGTACGGTGGCTATGTTGGTCGAAAAGACGCAGATGTTATGCGCCATCATTACATCTGGCTTAGAACACTAGAACATCGATTGCAACTACGAAAGTTGCAACGCACTCACGTTTTGCCCGAATCAGAGGTGGAGTTACGCATCGTTGGACGCTCGCTATCCCTGATGGTAGATCCGGCGACCGAATTGATCGCCGAATGGGAGCGAGTTGCGAAACAGGTAAGAGATTTACATGAAAAACTGTTCTATCGACCGTTGCTTGATGCGGTTGCGATTTTGCCTAGTGAATCAATTCGACTGAGTGAAGCAGATGCGGTCACTCGGTTGTCAGCGCTGGGCTACATCGATGCTAAAGCCGCACTTCGTCATATTGATGCATTGACTAATGGATCTCAGCGAAGAGCAGCCATTCAGCGAACTTTGCTCCCGGTAATGCTCCATTGGTGGTCATCTGGACCTAACCCGGATAGATCGCTGCTGGCATTTCGAAGACTAAGTGAAGCGTTAGGTGATTCGCCATGGTTTTTAAGTTCGTTGCGCGATGATGCCCAAATTGCCGAGCGAGTTGCTCGAGTAACCGGGGCAAGCGAATTTTTGGTTGACTTGCTACTTAGGGCACCAGAGACGTTAGTGATGCTTTCCAGTGATGAAGATTTGCAACCTAGGTCTTTATCGGACTTGGCGAGTGAAGCAAAATCAATCGCAGATCGATACGCCACTGACGCGGTCCGTGCAATCGGCTCTCTTCGATCCCTGCGCAGACGTGAGCTAGTTCGAATTGCCTCAGCAGTCGTGTTGGATCTGTTAACGATTGATGAAGTTGGTATCGCAATTAGCAATACCAATATTGCAATTCTTGATGCCGCATTGAGCGTCGTTGAGCAAGGTGTCGCCAAAGAAAATGGTGGTGACTTACCAACTAAGTTTGCAATTATCGCAATGGGGAGATTCGGTGGCGCTGAACTTGGATTTGGTAGCGACTTAGATGTGCTTTTCGTGCATCAGCCAAAGCCAGGTTATGACCAAACTCAGGCCACCCCTGTTGCACTGAAAATTGCTGCTGAACTTCGATCATTATTGATGGCGCCGCATCCAGATCCGGCTATTGAGCTTGATGCCGATCTAAGGCCAGAGGGTAAAAAGGGTCCGTTAGTTAGAACTTTAGATAGTTACCAGGCCTACTATCAACGCTGGTCAATTACCTGGGAGAGTCAAGCATTGTTGCGAGCAAGTTTTGCAGCTGGCGATAGCGAAGTCGCAGCGGAGTTTTTAAAGATAATAAACCCGCTGCGATGGCCAACTGCTGGCTTTAGTGATGAACAAGTTCGAGAAGTGCGATTGCTTAAAGCAAGAATGGAAGCAGAGCGTCTCCCTAAAGGTGCAGACCCAGCACTTCATCTAAAACTTGGTAAGGGTGGGCTAAGTGATGTGGAATGGGTGGCGCAACTCATCCAACTTCGCCATGCCTCAAAATTTAACGAACTTCAACAAACCAGCACGATTGGAACCCTACAGGCAGCTGCGAAACTGGGTTTGATCTCAGTTAGCGATACAGAAACTTTAATTGAGGCTTGGCAGTTCAGCAGTCAGATTAGAAATGCGTTCATTCTTAGTTTGGGCAAAAGCTCAGATTCAATTCCTGCCGATCAACAG
>WLEH01000177.1 GCA_009704345.1 Actinomycetota bacterium
AGTGTCAGCATCTTGAGTTCGAATTGACTCAAAGGATTTAACTTCACCTTTTTCAGCGAGCAAAAGTGGCTCAAAGGTAGAGATGTCTGAGATGCTGGATTGCGCTAACTCAAACGCAATCGGCCTTAACTCAGTAGTTGATAAGCCGCGCCGACAACTACCGGCATCTGCCCAGTGTTGCGTGATGAGCCAATGATCGATCTCGTCGACCGATCGGGCTAGGCTGCCGGTTACCCAACCTGGTAACTTTGCTAATTCAGTAAGCCATGAACTTGCTAACTCTTGAAACCTAATCGAATTCTCGCCACTTACCCGATACACACTGCTAACAATCATTTGACGCCGCCAAATCTTCGATCGCGTTCAGCATACACACTCACTGCACGCCACAGGTCCAGTCGATCACAATCCGGCCAAAGTTTTTGCAGAAAAACAAATTCGGCATAAGCGGATTGCCACAACAGGAAGTTGCTTATTCGTTGCTCTCCTGAAGTTCTAATAAACAAGTCAACGTCTGGCATGGCTGGATCGTATAAATATCTTTGAATAGTTTTTTCAGTTATCTTTGTAGGATCAATTTCACCGGCAGCTACAGCCGAAGCAATGTCTTTTACTGCGGCAGTAATTTCATCTCGACCGCCATAGTTAACGCACATTGTTAGCACTAGATTCTTGTTTCGCTTAGTCAATTTCACAGCATCATTTAACTCGTCAACCACACTGCGCCATAACCGCTTTGGACTACCAGCCCATCTAACTTGAACTCCTAAATCCATAAACTCATCACGACGTCGCCGCAGCACATCTTTGTTGAAGTTCATTAGGAACTTCACCTCATCCGGTGAGCGTTTCCAGTTCTCCGTTGAAAACGCAAAAGCGCTTAAATGAGACACGCCGACTTCAAGTGCGCCATAGACCATCTCTGCTAACGCAGCTTCGCCCGCCTCATGTCCAGCAGTTCGGGGTAGGCCGCGATTTTTTGCCCACCGACCATTTCCGTCCATCACCACGGCAACGTGATTTGGCAGTTTTGGTTTTGAAATCTTTGGCGCGGTAACGCCAGCTGGATGATTTGGCGGTTTTACTACTTTGTTATTTGCTCTGCTCAATTTCGCTCCACTAGCCGAAGTGATCTAAGTTGACGGTCAATTTGCCAGGTTAAGTATGCAGCAGTTAATGATCTTGATTCATTACGGCTGGGTATTGACGCTGCATCTGCAACAGCCCAATCGCCGGATAACAAGGCAGCCATCAACTCAACTGTTTCTGGGCGCGGACTTGCCGATCCAATAGGTCGACAAGAACTACAAACCATGCCGCCAGCACTTGGCGAGAATGCCCGATGCGGACCTAACTCACCACAATGAGCACAGTCAGCGAAACTAGGCGCATAGCCAGCTACAGATAAAGATCTCAGAATAAATGCATCCAGAATCAAACCTGGGTCATGCTCAGCGGTAACCAAACTGCGCAACCCACCAAGAAGTAACAAATACTGCTGCAAAGCTGGTTCATTTGTTTCTGCAGTTAATTTCTCTGCTGTTTCTAACATGGCTTGGCCAGCAGTCCATCTGGGATAGTCGGAAGCTAATTGAGCACCATACGCGCTTATTGACTCTACCTGCGAAATGATTTCTAGATTTTTGCCCGTTGCAAGCAATAAGTCAATGTGACTGAATGGTTCAACTCGAGCACCCAACCTAGAGGTGGTTTTCCTAACCCCTTTGGCGACAGCCCGGAGTTGACCATGCTGCTTGGTCAACAATGTGACTATCCGGTCCGCTTCACCTAAGCGTTGGGTGCGAAGCACAATTGCTTCGTCTCGATAGACCGGCATCCCCTGATTCTTGCCCATCTGGGCAAAATTGCACTAGCGACACCGCGAAATGCCTTCTCTCGCTTACGCTATGCGGGTGAAACCAAATCAGCCAGAGAACAGCCCAGTTCGCATTGAGTTAACTAAGGTCCGATCAGCACTAGTT
Source organism: Actinomycetota bacterium (assembly GCA_009704345.1). Taxonomy (GTDB): domain Bacteria; phylum Actinomycetota; class Actinomycetes; order S36-B12; family UBA5976; genus AcAMD-5. The sequence continues at coordinate 1,983 of WLEH01000177.1, forward strand.
TTGATATTCGCTGCCGTCGCAGTTTTTCTTTTACTAAATTGGGCCTTGGTAACACTTCGCGGTTTGCTGATGACCATATTGCTGGCTTGGCTCTTCTCCGTTTCGATCGAACCGGTAGTTTCTTACTTAGAAAAACGCAAGTGGCGCAGAGGTGCCGCAACAGGTGCGGTGATGTTTGGCATTGTCGCCGGATTCGCTGGTTTTATTGCCCTATTTGGCCAACTACTATTTACTCAGGCTGCATCACTGCTTACCACCGCCCCGGACATTGTGCGTTCTGTCGTTTCTTGGATAAACCGCAATTTTGATACGACCATTGATCCGCAACAGTTAATCGAATCCCTTAATTTAACTTCAAGTCAAGCAACTAACCTGGCAACCTCACTTGCTGGCGGATTAGTCGGATTTATTTCTGCCTTGTTTGGCTTTGTGATTAACTTATTGGCCTTTATGTTGTTCTTGTTTTATCTGTCCGCAGATGCGCCTAAAGTAAAACGCACAATCGCCCAAGCGCTCCCACCTAAGCAGCAAGAAGTCTTTAGTCGAATCTGGAATATCTCAATTGCTAAAGCCGGCGGATTTGTACTAACTCGTGTTGTATTGGCATTAGCGAGTTTTGTTATCACCGCTCTATTTCTATTGTTATTGGGTGTTCCCTATTGGCTACCAATATCTTTGTTCACCGCAGTAGTTTCGCAATTCATTCCAAACATCGGAACCTATATCGGCATTGCGTTGCCAGCTTTAGTAGCTCTTTCGGAAAACTTAACATTAGCTATTGCGGTTGTGGTCTTTGGTGTGGTCTATCAGCAATTTGAAAACTTCATTTTGGCACCAAAACTTGCTGCCAAGGCACTTGCTATTCATCCCGCAGTTGCCTTTGGTGCCGTGCTGGCCGGTGGCACCATGCTCGGTGCGGTTGGCGCATTTATTGCAATTCCAGTAATGGCCATAATAGTTGCAATTATTACTACCTATTTACAGCGATACGAGATAACTGAAGTTTAGAAACCTAATTTTCCTAAGTATTTGGGATCGGACTGCCAGTTAGGTGATACTCGAACATGCAAGGTCAGATGCACACGCATACCAAGCAATTTTTCTATCCTGATTCTAGCCTGAGTACCAATTGCTCTTAACTGCGCAC
>WLEH01000178.1 GCA_009704345.1 Actinomycetota bacterium
ATTTTCCACCTCGAAAAGGTGGAATTCAGACATTTATTTTCCAGTTACTAACACAGCTGTATCCGCAGTCAGTTGTCGTTTATACCTCCAATTGGTCTGGGGCAAGTGAATATGACCAAGAATTGCCTTACCCGGTCATTCGCATCAAATCTTCGATGCTGCTGCCTACGCCGCGCCGGATGCGTGAAATTAAACGAATAATTAGAAAGTATGAATGCGATCAGGTTTTGTTTGGCGCGCTTGCGCCACTGGGTCTGTTAAGTAAGGCATTGAAGCGCTTGGGGATATCAAATATTGTTGCCATAACCCATGGTCATGAGGCAGGTTGGGCCAAAATTCCTCTACTGCGGCTACTGCTTAAATTAAGTGCAAAAAATGTTGATGTGATTACTTATTTAACTCAGTACACCAAAGATCAATTTTCACCATTGCTTAATTCGAAATCAAAGTTAGTTCAACTAACACCTGCAGTTGATCCAAGTCAATTCATGCCAGTAGGTAATGCTGAGAAGGCAAAATTAAAAAAGAACTATGACCTCGCTGATAAATTCGTCTTACTCGGGCTATCAAGACTTATGCCACGAAAAGGATTTGATTCAGTTATTAAAGTTTTGCCATCTCTACTGAAAGACTTTCCAAATTTGATTTTTGTAATTGCGGGCGGCGGACCCGATCAAGTTCGTCTAACTAAGTTAGTGCGCAGAATGAATCTGAATGATCATGTTAAGTTTTTAGGATCTATTCCATATCAGGACTTGTCAGACGTTTACAATTTAGGTGATGTATTCGTGATGCCATGCCGAAGCAGATTTGCTGGTTTAGATATTGAAGGATTTGGCATTGTTTATTTAGAAGCGGCAGCAACGCAATTACCAGTGCTGGCAGGAAATAGTGGGGGCGCGGTTGAAGCAGTCATTCCTGGCGTCACCGGAGAATTAGTTGATAGTAATAATCTGTTTGCTGAAATTCACAAGTTGCTTAGCAGTCAACAGTTACGCGAGGATTATGGTCAAGCAGGCCGAAATTGGATTATTCAGAATTTCTCAATATCAGCCAGGGGAGAAACCTTGCGCAATTTATTGGAGCAACGATCTAAATGACAACTTCCTCGTCCTCGAGTGCCGAAATATCTGCTAGCGCAACTGATGTGATTAGAGTTTTATTGGATTTTGATAAATATCCAACTTGGGCTGGGTTTGAATCGGTAAACATTTTGCAAGCTAACACAGATCGAAGTGATTTTGAGGTTAAATTCGAATTAACGACTAGCGGCGTGTCTGATAAGTTGATAACACAAATAAGCCAGCCATCCCTGGGCGTTATCGTGTGGTCATTGCGAGAATCCACCTTGCTTTCTAAATTGGATGGAAAATTTGACATTATTGAATTGGACAGTAATCGCTGTAAGGTAACCTATGAACTAGATGTCAGGTTTAAGAATGCGATGATGAATTTGATGAAGAAATCTCTCGAGGGTCAGATGATTGAAAAGCTACTTAATCGGTTAGCGGATCAGGCGGCCAAAGCATGACTTTGACTATCGGCATAGACATTGGTGGTACCAAGATTGCCGGCGGCGTAATTGATTCATCTGGTGAGATATTGCAACGAGAGCGCATTGAGTCACCTAGCGATAGCCGTGATCAAATTGTCCAAGCGGTGGTTGATCTGTGCCATAACCTGATGAGTGACCATGAAGTTTCAGCAGTAGGAATTTCTTCAGCTGGGTTGATTAACAAGGTCCGAAATCAAATATTGTTTTCCCCGAATCTAGACATGACTGGTTCGAAAATTGGGGAAGAAGTATCAACCAGAATTCAATTGCCAGTGATGCTCGAGAATGATGCTAATTGTGCTGCCTGGGGAGAATTTAAGTTTGGCGCTGGAGTTGGTTACAGCAATATTGTGATGCTGACCGTCGGTACTGGATTGGGTAGCGGCGTAGTTATTGATAACAAATTATTAATAGGTGGGTTTGGGATGGCTGCTGAGTCAGGCCATATGGTGATTAAGCCAGAGGGTCAACTTTGTGGCTGCGGCCAACGAGGCTGTTTAGAACAATACGCCAGCGGACAAGCATTAACTAGAAATGCACGCTCGTTCGTTGCCAGCGGAAGCCCTGGGGCTGCAACTTTGCTCAAAGCGTGTAACGGCGATCCAACAGCGCTCACTGGCCCTATGGTTACAGCCGCGGCAGCCGACGGTGATCCAGCGTCTATCTCGATATTGGCTGAAGCTGGAAAATGGTTGGGGTATGGCATGGCGGCTATTGCTGCGATTTTGGACCCAGAAATATTTGTGGTTGGTGGTGGGGGTGGTGATGCTGGAGATCTAATTTTGCAGCCAGCGCGTGACGCCTTTGAGCAGCGGTTGACCGCTCGAGATCACCGACCTATTGCGCAAATCATCGCTGCCAAGCTAGGAAATGATGCTGGCATGATCGGTGTGGCAGACTTGGCGAGGTTATGAAGAAACTCATTTTGATTTTTGCCCTATTTCTAGTAGTGGGCTGCGCCAACGATGCCGAGGTGCTCAATATCCAAACCGAAGAAACGGAAACGGAGCCAGCTGCATTGGGTAAGGAAATTCACATTCTGACTACTCCCAATCAAGATGAGCGAACCGTCTTAGCTATGCAGCGCGCTGCCGAAGAAGCAGCCGAGAGATTTGATTACAAAATTGTTATCACCACTCCTACATCAGCAACTGATGCTCTCAAGAAATTGCGAGACATTGCTGATGGTTCAGATATTGGTGGTGTGATTGTGGCATCTGATGGCGCAAAGATGGGAAAGGCACTATCTCGAGTTTCAGCAGCCGGAATCCCTTCAGTTGGAATTGGCGATAACGCTTCGGCAGCGCTGCCGTTTGGTGCGTTGGGCTTTGTTGGTGTAACAGATAGTGGAACTGGAAATGCAGTTGGCTCGCGTTTCAAGGCAGCAAACAAAAAGAAATTGCTGTGTATCACATCTACTAGTGCGTCCAAAAGCCGAGAGGTGGTGCTGTGTCGGGCAGCTGGGGAAATGTTAAGTAGTTCATCCGTAATTTCAGTTAAGGTTTCAGCAAAAGCCGCTCCAGAAAATATCAGAAAAGCAATCGCTGGCGATAAACAAGTGGA